>NZ_SSXB01000088.1:0-15545 GCF_021698995.1 Blastococcus sp. KM273129
ACCCGACCACCGCGCTGCACCCCACGGCCGGACGCTGAAGCACCCGGCCCGATGCCCCCTGCCCGCTACAGCTCTTGACTGGCGAGGCGAAAGCTAGCGCCGGCCACCGACGTCCCGGCCGGGCGGCGGCTCCCCCGCCGCGCCAGTAGCGTCCCGGCTCGTGCGCGTCCTCGTCACCGGCGGTGCCGGCTTCATCGGATCGGCCGTCGTCCCCGCCTTCCGGGACGCCGGCCACGAGGTGCGCGTGCTCGACGCCCTGCTGCCCGCCGTCCACCCCGACTACCCGGACGGGCCACCCGTCCCCGAGGGCGCGGAGCTGCTGGTCGGCGACGTGCGCGACCCGGCGGCGGTCGACCGCGCGCTGGACGGCGTCGACGCGGTCTGCCACCAGGCCGCGATGGTGGGGCTGGGCGCGGACGTCCAGGACATGCCGGCCTACGCGGGCATCAACGACCTCGGCACCGCGGTGCTGCTGGCCGCGATGGCGCGCGCCGGCGTCGGCCGGCTGGTCCTCGCCAGCTCGATGGTGGTCTACGGCGAGGGCCGCTACTCCTGCCCCGAGCACGGGCCGGTCCCCGCCGCCCCGCGCCGGCGTGCCGACCTCGACGCCGGTCGCTTCGAGCCGCCCTGCCCCCGCTGCGGCCGGCAGCTGGGCTGGGACCTGGTCACCGAGGACGACGTGCCGGACCCCCGCAACACCTACGCCGCCACCAAGCTCGCGCAGGAGCACCTCGCGGCCGCGTGGGCGGGTACGACCGGTGGCACGGTCGTCGCCCTGCGGTACCACAACGTCTACGGCCCCCGGATGCCGCGGGACACCCCCTATGCCGGCGTCGCCTCCATCTTCCGCAGCGCGCTGGAGTCCGGCCGGGCACCGGCGGTATTCGAGGACGGCGGCCAGCAGCGGGACTTCGTGCACGTCACCGACGTCGCGGCGGCCAACCTCCGGGCCCTCGAGCACACGCCCGCGGGGTCCTCGCTGCGGGCCTACAACGTCGCGTCGGGCCGGCCGCACACCGTGGGCGACATGGCCCGGGCGCTCGCCGACGCCATGGGCGGTCCGGAGCCGCTGGTGACCGGCGAGTACCGGCTCGGCGACGTGCGGCACGTGGTGGCCAGCCCCGCCCGGGCGGAGGCCGAGCTGGGCTTCCGCGCGGAGGTGGACTTCCTCGACGGGATGCGCGAGTTCGCCACCGCGGAGCTGCGCCCGGCGCCGCGCGGCTGAGCCGGGCCGCTCACCACTCGGTGCGCACCGCGACCTCGACGACCAGCGCGGTGACGGCGCTCAGCACCAGCCAGACCCGCGTCTGCCGCGGCGGCAGGAACGCGGCGGCGACCGGCAGCCACACCGTGAAGGGCAGCCAGATCCGCTCCGTCTCCCCGCGGACCAGGCCCGTGCCGTCGCTGACCAGCATCGCGGCGAGCACCGCCACGGGCAGCAGCGCGAGCGCCGACCGGCGCAGGCAGGCCAGCCCCGCCACCGCCGCGGGGCCGGCCGCGACCGCCGCCGCCGCCAGGTTGGCGACCAGGAAGAACGCCAGCGGCCGGTCGGCGTAGGACGGCCCCGAGCGCACCCGCTCGGCGGTCAGCCCGAGCCCCTCGAACCAGTCGTAGCCGGCGAGGGCGAAGAGCGCGAAGACCAGGAGGACGCCGGCGGCGGCGACCGCGAGCACCCGGACCACGCCGGCCCAGCCCAGCCGCGCACGGTGCACCAGCACGACGGCGAGGGCGAGCAGGCCCAGCGACGCCAGCCCGAAGGAGAGGTGCAGCGCCAGCCCGAGCAGCGCCCCGCCGGTCAGGGCCCGGAGCGCCGCGCCGCCACCGCCTGCCGCCGCGGTCGCCAGCAGGGCGACACCCCAGGCGAGCACCCCGGCGAACAGCGCGTCGGCGCTCGTGGCCACCCACAGCGCCGTCGGTGCCAGCACGAGGAAGGGCGCCACGGTGCGCGCCGCCGGCTCGTCCGCGACCGCCCGCACGGTGACCAGCACGGCCGGCACCGCCAGCGCACCGGCTCCGATGCACATCGCCGCCGCCCAGCCCAGCCCGCCGAGACCGGCGCGCTCCAGCAGCACGAACGCCAGCAGGGCACCCGGCGGGTGCCCGGACACGTGCGTCGTCCACGGGTCGGCGGAGTCGGCGAGGACCGAGTCGTTGAAGGTGCGCAGCAGCTCCCCGATGCCGTCCACCCGGGGCACGTCGTAGGGGTACTCGTACCGGCTGCCCAGCGGCTCGGCCAGCCGCCCCCACCCGCTGGACAGGGCGAGCGCGACCGCCCAGCCGGCCGTGGCGGCGGCCGAGCCGGCCAGCAGCACCGGCCAGCGGGCCCGCCGCGCGGCCGACGGCCCCCAGAGCAGCAGCGCCACCCCGACCGCGGCGGGCAGGAGCACCCGCGGGGAGACCACCGGGTCCCAGTCGCCACGCAGCACGTAGCCGCCGATCAGGTGCAGGTCCACCCCGTCGCGGGCCAGCTCCCGGCCGGCCAGCGCCGTGCCCCCGACGAGAAGGACGGCCGCCAGCAGCCCGGCCCACGGGCGCCACCGGCGGGCACCCTCGACCGGCGCCGTCTGCCGGGGTGCCTCCGTGGTCGCCTCGGTCACCGGTTCGACAGTAGGGCCCCGACGGGGTGACCGCCCGCCGGTGGGACGGTCGCCGGCGGGCGGGACCGCCGGGTCCGTGGTTGTGTCCCAGGCGTGCCCGACGTCGTCCTGCCCTGCCTCGACGAGGCCGGCGCGCTGCCGTGGGTGCTCGGGCGGCTGCCGGCCGGCTACCGGGCCATCGTCGCCGACAACGGCTCCACCGACGGCTCCCCTGCGATCGCGGCCGAGCACGGCGCGACGGTGGTGCACGTCCCCCAGCGCGGCTTCGGTGCGGCCGCGCACGCCGGCCTGGAGGCGGCGACCGACGAGGTCGTGTGCTTCTGCGACGCCGACGGCTCGATGGACCCCGCCGACCTGCCGCTGGTCGCCGGCCCGGTGCTCGACGGCGACGCCGACCTCGTGCTGGGCCGCCGCCGGCCGACCCGGCGCAGCGCGTGGCCGGTGCACGCCCGGGTCGCCAACGTGGCCCTGGGCGTGATGCTGCGGCGGCGCACCGGCCTGGCGCTGCACGACCTGGGCCCCATGCGCGCCGCCCGCCGCACCGCGCTGCTCGGGCTCGGGATCACCGACCGCCGCTTCGGCTACCCGCTGGAGATGGTCACCCGCGCCGCCGACGCCGGCTGGCGGGTGCGCGAGCTCGACGTGCCGTACGCGCCGCGCGCCGAGGGCACCCGCTCCAAGGTCACCGGCACCGTGCTGGGCACCGTGCGCACGATCCGGGACATGCGTCAGGTGCTCTCCTCGTGACGCCCACCCAGCTGCTGGTCATCACCAAGGCACCCGTGCCCGGCCGCAGCAAGACCCGGCTCAGCCCGCCGTGCACGCCCGAGCAGGCGGCGGCCGTCGCCGCGGCCGCGGTCGGCGACACCCTCGACGCCGTCCGGGCGACCCCGGTCGCCCGGCGGGTGGTGGCGCTGGACGGCGCCCCGGGTGAACTCGACCTCACCGGCTGCACCGTCGTCCCGCAGGCCGACGGCGACCTGGGGGTGCGGCTCGCGGCCGCGTTCGCCGACGCCATGCGCGGGCCGGACGGCGCCGTGCCGACGCTGCTCATCGGGATGGACACCCCGCAGGTGACCCCGGAGCTGCTCGCCGGCTGCCTCGACCGGCTCGTGCGGGCCGGCCCCGGCTCGGCGGTGCTCGGCGTGGCCCCGGACGGCGGCTGGTGGGCCCTCGGGCTGCACGCGCCCGGGCCCGCGCAGGTGCTGACCGGCGTCCCGATGTCACGGGAGGACACCGCCGTCCGCACCCGCGCGGCGCTGGAGGACGCCGGCCTCACCGTGCTCGACCTGCCGGTGCTCACCGACATCGACCACTTCCCCGACGCGCTGGACGTCGCGCAGCGGTGCGCACCCGGCACGCGGACCCACCGGGTGGTGACCGGGCTCGCCGCCACCCTCGGGCCGACGCCGTGACCAGCCGGCTGGACCGGCTGCTGGGCGCCCGCCTGCCCGATCCGCCCGACCGGTTGCGTCGCGGCCCGTTCCGCGCCGGCGCCTTCCCCAGCCCCCTGCACTCCGAGCGCCGCGCGGCCCGCACCGGCGTGTGGCTCGGGCTGGCCTTCCTGGTGTGCTTCCTCACCGGGGTGGTCAGCGACCTCGTCCAGTCCGGGCCGGGGTGGTTCACCTGGCCGTCGTCCCCGGTGTGGCTCTACCGGGTCACCCAAGGGCTGCACGTGGCCACCGGGCTGGCCGCGATCCCGCTGCTGCTGGTCAAGCTCTGGACGGTGTACCCGCTGCTGTTCGAGTGGCCGCCGGCCCGCTCGCCCGCCCGGCTGGTCAGCCGGCTGTCGGTCCTCGTGCTCGTCGGCACCGCCGCGATGCAGCTGGTCACGGGGCTCATCAACATCGCGCAGTGGTACCCGTTCGGCTTCTTCTTCCCGACCGCGCACTACTGGACCGGCTGGATCGCCATCGGCGCCGTGGCGGTGCACGTGGGCGCCAAGGCGCCGGAGATCCGGCGCGGGCTGGCCCGCCGGGGCTCCCCCGCCGCCACCGCCGGGCTCGCACCCGGGCGGGCCGAGGAGGCGCGCGCCGCGGCGACGGCCGAGGAGGAGGGCGCCATCGACCGGCGCGCCTTCGTCCTCGCCTCCGGGCTGGGCGTCGCCGCCGTCACGGTCACCACGCTGGGCCAGACGGTCGCCCCCCTCGCCCCCGTGTCGGTCCTCGCGCCGCGGTTGCCCGACGCCGGCACGCAGGGGTTGCCGGTCAACCAGACCGCCGCGGCGGCCGGGGTGGAGGAGACCGCGACCGACGCCGGCTACCGGCTGGTCGTGGACGGGCCACGGCGGCTGGAGCTGTCGCTGGCCGAGCTGCGCCGCCGTCCCCAGCACACCGAGACCCTGCCGATCACCTGCGTCGAGGGCTGGAGCGCGAACGGCCGCTGGACCGGCGTCCGGCTGGCCGACCTGCTCGAGGAGGCGGGGCTGCCCCGCGACGCGCGGGTCGTGGTCGAGTCGCTGCAGACCGGCGGGCTGTACCGCACCAGCGTGGTGGCGCCGCCGCACACCGCCGACCCGCGCACCCTGCTGGCCCTGCGGCTCGGGGACGAACCGCTCGCCCTCGACCACGGCTACCCGGTGCGGCTGATCGCGCCGAACCGGCCAGGGGTCATGCAGACGAAGTGGCTCTCCCTGGTGCGGCCGGCATGAGCACCGGCGCCTCCCCCGACGGGCGCGCGGCCGGACCTGCCGGCCCGGACGCCTGTGCGGGCGACCCCGCCCGCCCGCTGGCGTCGGCGGCCGGCCCGTGGTGGCGCTGGCTGTTCCTGGTCCCGGGGTTCGCCGCCGTCGGCTGGGGCGTGGTCGGGCTGCTCGGGGCCGGCGACCGGGTGCCGCTCGACGCCTGGGCCCTGTGGTTCGTCGGCAGCGCGCTGCTGCACGACCTGGTGATCGCCCCGCTGGTCGTCCTGGCGGGGTTCCTGCTCCACCGGTTCCTCCCCCGGCCTGCGCGAGCACCGGTGGCCGTCGGGCTCGTCGTCGCCGGATCGCTGGTCGCGGTGGGCCTGGTGTTCGCACTCGACCCGGGCGACGTGCAGGAGCCGGGCTTCCTGCCGCAGGACTCCTACGGGGTGAACCTGCTGCTCGTCGTCGCCGGGGTGCTGGCGGTCGCCGCCGTCTGGGCCGCGGTGCGGACGCGGCGGGCCCGCCGCGGCTGACTCCCGGGCGATACGGTCCGCCGGTGGCCGTCCGGACCGCTGCGCGCGCGCCCACCCCCGTGCGGCCCGCGCTGCACCGGTGGCCGCTGCTCGCCCTCGCCGCGGGGGTGACCGCCCTGCTGCTGGCCCTGGCCGGGCGCTACGGCTACCACCGCGACGAGCTGTACTTCCTCCGCGCCGGGCGGGAGGCAGCCCTCGGCTACGTCGACCAGCCGCCGCTCACCCCGCTCCTGGCCGCCGCGATGGATGCCCTCGCCCCGGGCTCCCTGACCGTGCTGCGGCTGCCGTCGGCGCTGGCGGCCGGCGCGGTCGTCCTGCTCACCGGCCTGCTCGCCCGCGAGTTCGGCGGTGGCCGGGACGCGCAGCTGTTCGCGGCCGCCTGCGCGGCGGTCTCGTCCATCCTGCTGGCCGTCGGCCACCTGCTCTCGACGACGACGTTCGACCTGCTGTCCTGGGCGCTGCTGTCGTGGCTGCTCGTGCGGGCCCTGCGCGACGGCGGCGCCGTCTGGCTGGTCGCCGGGGCGGTCGCCGGGCTGGCGCTGCAGAACAAGGTGCAGCCGGCGTTCCTGCTGGCGGGCGTGGTCCTCGGGCTGCTGCTGGCCGGCCCCCGGTCGGTGTTCCGCTCGCCCTGGCCGTGGGCCGGCGGCGCCCTCGCGCTGGCGGTCTGGGCGCCCAACCTCCTCTGGCAGGCGGCGCACGGCTGGCCGCAGCTGGCGCTGGCCGAGGCCATCGCCGCGGGCGGCTCGGGCACCAGCGAGCCCTGGTACCTCTTCCTGCCCTTCCAGCTGGTGCTGGTCAGCCCGGTGCTCTTCCCGGTGTGGATGGCGGGGTGGTGGCGGCTGCTGCGCGATCCTGCGCTGGCGCGGTGGCGGAGCTTCGCCGTCGCCTACGCCGTCCTTGCCGTGCTGTTCCTCGTCACCGGGGGCAAGCCGTACTACCTGGCCGGTCTCTACCCGCTGCTGCTGGCGGCCGGCGCGGAGCGGGCGCTGGCCTGGGCCCGCCGGGGCGGAGCCCGGGCCCGGCGGGTCCTCGTCCCCGCGCTGGCGCTGAGCCTGGCCGCCTCCGCGGTGCTCATGCTGCCCGTGCTCCCGGCCGGCTGGCTGCCGGCCACACCCGTGCCGGCGGTGAACTACGACGCCGGGGAGACCATCGGCTGGCCGCGGTTCGCCGCCGCCGTCCAGCGGGCACGGGCGGGGCTGCCCGCCGGGGCGGAGGTCGTCGTCCTCACCGGGAACTACGGGGAGGCCGGCGCCCTCGACCGGTTCGCCCCTGCCCTGGGCCCGGCCTACAGCGGGCACAACGCGTACTGGACGTGGGGCCCGCCACCGGAGAGCGCCGACGCGGCCCTGGTGGTCGGTCTGCCACGGGACGACCTGACCCGCTGGTTCGGCGAGGTCCGGCCGGCCGGCCGCATCGACAACGGGGTGGGGCTGGACAACGACGAGCAGGGGCGGACGGTCTGGTCGGCGAGCGACCGCCGGCTGCCCTGGGCGGAGATCTGGCCGCAGCTGCGCCGGCTGGGCTGACTACCGGACGGCCGCGTCCACCGCCGCGACGCTCGGCGCCGGGCGCGGGGCGCTGCGCCGGGTGGCCAGCACGCACCCGGCCAGCACCAGCGGCAGCCCGACGGCGATGCCCAGGGTGAACGGCTCGCCGAGCAGCAGCACGCCGAGCAGCACCGCGACGACCGGGTTCACGAAGGTGATGACCAGCGCCCGCTGCGGCCCCACCTCGCGGATCAGGGCGAAGAAGAGGGCCAGGGCCACCGCGGTGCAGAGCACGCCGAGGGTCAGCAGCGACAGCCGGGCCTCCGTGGACGCCGCCGTCACCTCGCCCAGCCGCGGCACCGCGAACGGGGCGTAGACGACCGCGATGACGAGCAGCGCGATCGAGCTCGCCGCCACCCCCGGCACCTCGGGCAGGGCGCGGCTGACCACCAGGGGCGCCGTCGCGTACCCCAGCACCACCAGCCCGACGGCGGCGATCGGCAGCACCTCGGCGCGGCCCAGGTCCAGGCCGAGCAGGGCGGCGATGCCCACGACGCCGAGGCCCATGCCGACCAGCCGGACGGGCGTGAGCCGCTCCTCCTCGCCCGCGAGCCGGGCCGCCAGCGCCGCCACGAACGGCACCCCGGCGACGAGCAGCCCGGTGAGGGAGCTCGACAGCGTCTGCTCGGCGTAGGAGAGCAGCAGCCAGGGTCCGGTCATCTCGAGCGCGGTGAACAGCAGCAGCGCCTTCCAGTGCCGCAGCGCCGGGCGCAGCTGCCCGCGCGCCACCGTCCAGGGCACCAGGAGGGCGGCCCCGACGACGCAGCGGGCGAACACCACCGCGACCGGCGGCACCTCCCCGACGGCCACCTTGATGAGCAGGTAGGGCACGCCCCAGATCACCGACATGGCCAGGAACAGCAGCCACCCCCGCCGGCTCACGGCCCCGCCGTCCTCTCGCGCACGGGCACATCCTCACCGACGGCCCGCGCCGCGCGGCGGCAGGTCAGCGATCGCGGGCGAACGCGGCGAAGCGCTTCAGCGACCAGCGGATGCCCAGCAGCGCGAAGGGCCGGGCGAGCACCCACCCGACCCGGCCGAGCACGCCGAAGGGCAGGTCGAGCCGCTCGGTCCAGACGAACGTGCTCTGCTCCCCGCGCGGCTCGATCTCGAAGATGCCCGGCCCGCGCACCAGCCGACCGGTGTGCAGCACCTCGACCCGGCGCGGCGGGTCCCACGCGGTGATGACCATCGTGTCGAGGAACCCCAGCCGGGGCCGGCCCGGCACCGGCAGCCCGGTGCGGGCGGCCAGCCGGCCCCCGACGCCCTGCGCCGGTCCGCCGACGGTCTCGACGTCGGTCGCGAGCATCCACTCGCCCTGCCGCGTCCAGTCGGTGAGCGCGGCCCACACCCGCTCCGGTGGTGCCGCCACCTCCACCCGCTCCACGAGCTCAGGCACCCTGCATCCCCTCCCGGTCGGCCGGCGCGGCGCCGGGGTCGGTCGGCGCCTCCTGCCGGTTGCGTGCGGCCACCTCGGCGCGCAGCGCCGCGATCTCGGCGTCCCGCTCGTCCAGCGTCTGCGCCAGCTGGTCGAGCAGCCAGTCCACCTCGACCATGCGGTAGCCGCGGGCGGTCACCGCGATCCGCAGCCCCCGGAGGTCGTCGGCCACCACGGGCCGGTCCTCGGGCAGCTCGACCGGCGACCGGTCGGGGTCGGCCGGCGGCTGGGTCTCGCCGCGGCCGAGCAGCAGCGCGGCCACCAGGAACAGCGCCCCGCCGACCAGCAGCACCGCCACCACGAACAGGACGAAGGAGAGCACCTCAGGCGTCCGACGGGCCGGTCGCCGCCGCGCGCATCCCCCCGCCGTTGTCGCCGGCCGCCCGCGCCTTCTCCGCCTCCTGCACGACCGCCACGATCTCCGCGACGTCGTCGGTGCAGTGCAGCAGGTCCACGTCGCCGGGGCTGATGGCGCCGTGACCGGCCATCGTCGTGCGCACCCAGTCGATCAGGCCGCCCCAGTACTCGGTGCCGTAGAGGATCACCGGGAAGCGGGTCACCTTGCGGGTCTGGACCAGGGTGAGCGCCTCGAACAGCTCGTCCAGCGTGCCGAAGCCGCCCGGGAGGATCACGAAGGCCTGCGCGTACTTGACGAACATCGTCTTGCGCACGAAGAAGTAGCGGAACGAGATGCCGACGTCGACCCACTCGTTGAGCTCCTGCTCGAACGGCAGCTCGATGCCCAGCCCGACCGAGAGGCCGCCGGCCTCCGAGGCGCCGCGGTTGGCCGCCTCCATCGCCCCCGGCCCGCCGCCGGTGATGACGGCGTACCCGGCGCGGGAGAGGGCGGCCCCGATCTCGACGCCCGCGGTGTAGTGCGGGTGGTCCCGCGGGGTGCGGGCGCTGCCGAACACGCTCACCGCGCGGGGCAGCTCGGCGAGCAGGCCGAAGCCCTCGACGAACTCGCTCTGGATGCGGAGCACGCGCCACGGGTCGGTGTGCACCCAGTCGGTGGGGCCGCGCCGGTCGAGCAGCCGCTGGTCGGTGGTGCTGCCCTGGTGCTGCGGGTCCGGCTCGCCGCCGCGGAGCATGATCGGCCCGCGGTGGCGGGTCGGGCGCGGGCGCCGGCCGTCCGGCGGTGGCGTGGCGGTCATGCGGTCCTCCCGGAGAGGTAGGCGGTGAGGGCGTCGACGGCGGGCTGGAGCCGGTCGACCAGGACGTGCTCCTCCCGGGTGTGCGCCAGCTGCGGGTCCCCCGGGCCGTAGTTGACCGCCGGGATGCCGAAGGCGGCGAACCGGGCGACGTCGGTCCAGCCCAGCTTGGCCCGGGCCGGGCGGCCCACGGCGGCGATGAAGGCGGCGGCGGCCGGCTCGGCGAGCCCGGGCAGCGCTCCCCCTGCGTTGTCGACGACGGTCAGCGTCGCGCCGGCCGCGACCACGTCGGCGAACACCTCGCGGACGTGCGCCTCGGCGGCGTCCTCGTCGCGGTCGGGCGCGTAGCGGAAGTTGACCGTCAGCGCGGCCTCGTCGGGGATCACGTTGCCCGCCACCCCACCGGAGACGCCCACGGCGTTGAGCCCCTCGCGGTAGGTGCAGCCGTCGATCTCGACCTCGCGGGGCCGGTAGGCGGCCAGCGCGGCCAGGGCCCCGGCCAGCCCGTGGACGGCGTTCTCCCCCAGCCAGCTGCGGGCGCTGTGCGCGCGACGGCCCCGGGTCTCCAGCACCGCCCGGAGCGTGCCCTGGCAGCCGGCCTCGATCTCGCCGTCGGTCGGCTCGAGCAGGATCGCGAGGTCGCCGTAGAGCCAGCCGCGCCGCTCGCGGGCCACCCGGCCGAGCCCGTTCTTCACGGCCTCGACCTCCTCGTTGTCGTAGAAGACGAACGTGAGGTCGTGCGCCGGCTCCGCCCCGGGGACGCCGAAGACCGCGGCCAGCCGCAGCATCACCGCGTCGCCGGCCTTCATGTCGCTCGTGCCGCAGCCGTAGAGGCGGCCGGTGGCCTCGTCCAGCCGGCTGGGCACGTTGCCGGCGATGGGCACGGTGTCCAGGTGCCCGGCGAGGACGACCCGGGTGGGCCGGCCCAGGTTGGTGCGGGCCAGCACGGCGTCACCGACCCGCTCGACCTCCAGCCCGCCCAGCGCCCGCAGCGCCGCCTCCACCGCGCCGGCCAGCGCCGTCTCGCTGCCCGAGACCGAGGGCGCGTCGACCAGGGCGCGGGTCAGCGCGAGGACGTCGGCGGACAGGTCGAGCTGCGGCGGGGTGCTCACGGCTGCCGAGCTTATGGCCCACCTGACGCCCCGGCCCCTGCGGCCGGGCCGTCCCGGCCACCCACCGACCGCCCCGCCGCGGGACGGCCTGGGTAGCGTTCCCGGCGTGACTGACGCAGCGCCCGCCCCCGTCTCCGCCGTCGCCACCGGCCTGGCGACCGTCACGCCCTCGGGCACCGTGCTGGACACCTGGTACCCCGAGCCCCGGCTCGGCGCGCCCGCCGGCGCGGCCACGGGGACCACCCGCCTCGGCGCGTTGGAGCTCTCCGGCGAGCTCGGCCCCGACTACGGCGGCCTGGTGCGCCGTGACGAGGCCCGCGGCGTCGAGGTCATCGCCGTCCGCACCGTCATCGCCGACCTCGCCCAGCCGCCGGTGGACACCCACGACGTCTGGCTGCGGCTGCAGCTGCTCTCCCACCGGCTGATCCAGCCGCACGGGGCGGACATGACCGGCGTCTTCGGCCTGCTCACCAACGTCGCCTGGACCAGCGCCGGCCCGGTCGAGGCCGCGACCTTCAACGCCCACCGGCTGCGGGCCGCCGTCGGGAACGTCACCGTCTTCGGCGTCGACAAGTTCCCGCGGATGGTCGACTACGTCATCCCCGCAGGCGTCCGCATCGCCGACGGCGCCCGGGTGCGGCTGGGCGCCCACCTGGCCGAGGGGACGACGGTCATGCACGAGGGCTTCGTCAACTACAACGCCGGCACGCTGGGCCCCTCGATGGTGGAGGGCCGGATCAGCGCCGGCGTCGTCGTCGGTGCCGACAGCGACATCGGCGGCAGCGCCTCGATCATGGGCACGCTCTCCGGCGGCGGCAAGCAGGTCATCTCGATCGGCAGCGGCTGCCTGCTCGGCGCCAACTCCGGCATCGGCATCTCCCTCGGCGACGGCTGCGTCGTCGAGGCCGGCTGCTACGTGACGGCCGGCGCGCGGATCACCCTGCCCGACGGCTCGGTGGTCAAGGCGGCGGAGCTGTCCGGCCGCGACGGTCTGCTCTTCCGCCGCAACAGCGTCAGCGGCGCCCTCGAGGCGCTCCCCCGCGACGGCCACTGGGGCGCGCTCAACGCCGAGCTCCACGCGAACTGACCAGGCGTCAGCGGGGGCCGGTGGACGCCTCCGCGGCGGCGGTGAGGTGCTCGAGCAGGGCCACCACGAACTCCTGCGGCCGCTCGACGTGCGGCGAGTGCCCGACCCCGGGCAGCACGACCTCCCGGTAGCTGCCCCCGGCCGCGGCGTACCGCTCGAGCACCGCGCGGGTCTGGGCGACCATGGGCTGCGGCGGGCACGCCTCCTCCCCCGGCCAGCCCGGTACCGCACCCAGCTGCCCGAGGCGGGCCAGGTCGAACATCGACGTGTCCGACACGATCGCGTCGGCGTCCCCGCGGATCCACAGCACCGGCGGCTTCCCCGCCAGCCCGTCGATGCCCGAGACGTCCAGGACCGTCGGCGCCATCGTGTTCAGCACCCCGCGCCGCCCGGGGGCCACCCCCGGCCACGTCGGGCTGGGGACGGAGTCGCCCGGGTAGTGGTCGGGGCCGGTTCGGGTGGAGAGCATCGAGGTGACGAAGACGTCCTCCAGCACGGGGTCCAGCGGCAGCGACCCGGGGGCCACGTAGAACGCCCGCAGGATCGAGCGCGGGCTGGTCGGGCTGTCCGCGCTCGTGTCGCCGGCCGCGAGCGCGGCGACGAGCTCGGGGTTGGCCGCCCCGCCACCGGAGCCCGCGCCGTCCTCGGCGAGACGGCGTCCCTCCGGACCGGCGGTGCCGCCGAAGCCGTAGGGCGAGACCGGGGCCACCAACGCCACCGAGGCGATCCGCGCGGGGTCGTCGAGCAGGTGCTGGAGGACGACGGCCGCACCCATGCTCCAGCCGACCAGGTGCACCCGCTCGACGCCGAGGGTCTCCACCAGCGCCGCGACGTCGCCGGACCAGTCGCGCACGCCCCGCCGAGCGTCCACGGGCAGCGGGTCGGTGTCCCCGAAGCCGCGCAGGTCGACCGCGAGCGGCCGCACCCGCGCCTCCTCGGCCAGGGCGAGCATCGGCTGCTGCCAGAACGGCGCGGAGCTGACGTTGCCGTGCACGAAGAGCACGACCTCGCCGCCGCCGAGCTCCTCCGGCGCCACGGTGGACGGGTGCAGGACGTTCTGGGTCAGCCGCGGGGTGGTCACCCGCGTGGCGGTGATCCCGGGCAGAAGTACGTCGGCCATGGCTCCTCCTCGACGGCGGCCACACGCTAGCGGCGCGAGCACCCGGGAGGGAACCGTCGCGCCGCCGCCGCTCCGGGGGCCGTGGTGGTCGCGTCCAGGGAACGGCCAGCTCCGGCACCTACAGTCGGCAGGCGATGACCACCGTCCGACCCGCGACCCACGCTGCCGCGGCACGGCCGCGCCGGACGGCCCGCCCGGCGAGCCGGCGCCGCCGCCCGGCCTCCGCGGCCGCCCGGCGCCGGCGCGGCAGGCGCGGACCCGGCGGCCTGCTTCGGTGGTGGCCGGCGCTGGTCGTCGCCGCGGCCCTCTTCGCCGCCGTCGCCTGGCGGACCGACCTCCCCGTGCGGATCCCCACCTCGGGCAGCTGCACGCTGCCCGGCTCGTCGGTGACCCTCTCCCCCGAGCAGGTGCAGAACGCCGCCACCATCGCGGCCGTGGGCCGGGACCGTGGGCTGCCGGAGCGGGCCGTGGTCATCGCGCTGGCGACGGCGATGCAGGAGTCGACCATGCGCAACCTCGACTACGGGGACCGCGACTCCCTCGGCCTGTTCCAGCAGCGCCCCTCGCAGGGCTGGGGCACCCCCGAGCAGGTGCAGGACCCGGTCTACGCGGCCGGCCGGTTCTACGACCACCTCGTCGAGGTCCCCGGCTGGGAGACCCGGCCGCTGGGCGAAGCCGCGCACGCCGTGCAGCGCAGCGCCTTCCCGGAGCTCGTGCCGCGCTGGGAGCCCCTGGCCACCGAGCTCGCCTCCGCGCTGGCCCGGCCGGACGGCGGAGCGGGCCTCTGCTCCTGAGCCACCGCGCGGTCAAGGCACAGGGGTGGGTGCCCGGACCTCAGCCGCCGGACGGTCGGCTCAGGAGGTCAGGCGCCCGACCGCCGCGTCGATCCGCTCGTCGGCCGCCGTCAGGGCCATCCGCACGTGCCGCGCCCCGGCCGGGCCGTAGAAGCTGCCCGGGGCGGCGACGATTCCCAGGGCCGCCAGCCGGTCGATCGTCGCCCAGCAGTCCTCGTCCCGCGTGGCCCAGAGGTAGAGGCCTGCCTCCGAGTGGTCGATCCGCATCCCGGCCACGCGCACCGCGGCGGCCAGCCGCTCCCGCCGGCGGCGGTACCGCTCGCGCTGCTCGTCGACGTGCGAGTCGTCGGCCAGCCCGGCCGCCATCGACGCCTGGACCGGCCCGGGCACCAGCAGGCCGAGGTGGCGGCGCACCTCCCAGACCCGGCGCACCAGGTCCGGGTCACCGGAGAGCAGGCCGCCCCGGTAGCCCGCCGCCGTCGACTGCTTGGACAGCGAGTGCACCGCCAGCAGCCCGGTGTGGTCGGCACCGGCGACGTCGGGGTGCAGGATCGAGCGGGGCTCCACGTCCCAGCCCAGCGTGATGTAGCACTCGTCGGCCACCACCGGCACGCCGTGCGCGCGGCCCCAGGCGACCCACGCCCGCAGCTGCTCGACGGTGAGCACCCGGCCGTGGGGGTTGCCCGGCGAGTTCAGCCAGACGAGGGAGACCCCGGCCGCGTCGGCCGGCGGGGTGTCGCTCCGGCGCACCGCGAGGCCGGCCAGCACCGCGCCGACCTCGTAGGTCGGGTACGCGACCTCGGGCACGACCACGGTGCTCGCACCGCCCTGCAGGCCCAGCAGCGTGGGGAGCAGGGCGACGAGCTCCTTGGAGCCGACCGTGGGGATCAGCGAGGGCTGCGCCCCCAGCGGGTCGGCGACGTGGACGCCCAGCCGTCGCGCCAGCCAGCCCGCGGCGGCCGTGCGCAGCTGCGCGGTGCCCAGCGCGGTGGGGTAACCCGGGGCGTCGGCCGCCCCGGCGAGCGCCTCGCGCAGCACCGCGGGCGTGCTGTCGACCGGCGTGCCGATCGAGAGGTCGACGACGCCGCCGGGGTGCTGGGCGGCGCGCGCCCGGGCACCGGCCAGGGAGTCCCAGGGGAAGTCCGGCAGCGCCCGCGGCGCGCCGGGGACCGGAGCGGTCAGTGACCTTCGCCCTGGGGCGGGAGCGCAGCCACCAGCGGGTGGTCCTTGCCGATCTTCCCGGTCTTCGCGGCACCGCCCGGGCTGCCCAGGTCGGAGAAGAACTCCACGTTGGCGTTGTAGAAGTCCTTCCACTTGTCCGGGACGTCGTCCTCGTAGTAGATGGCCTCCACCGGGCACACCGGCTCGCAGGCGCCGCAGTCGACGCACTCGTCGGGGTGGATGTAGAGCATCCGGTCGCCCTCGTAGATGCAGTCCACCGGACACTCGTCGATGCACGCCTTGTCGAGGACGTCGACGCAGGCCTGGGTGATGACGTAGGTCACGGGGTTTCCCTCCCGGGGACGCTCGGGCGGCGCGCCGG
>NZ_SSXB01000089.1:0-15068 GCF_021698995.1 Blastococcus sp. KM273129
GGCGGGAGCCGGCTACCTGGACCTCGACCGCCTGGTGCGCGCGGACCGCGCGCACCAGGCGGTCGAGGTCCAGGTAGCCGGCTCCCGCCCGTGCCCCGGGTACCGCCCGGCTCGGCCGGGCGGTACCCCGCACGAGCTGCCGGATCTCGGCGGCGGGCAGGCGCCCCCCCGTGGCCTGGAGGCACAGGGCGACGGCGCCGGTCACGTGCGGAGCGGCCATGCTGGTGCCGGACTTGCGCACGAGCAGCCCCGGGCTCGTCCGGCTGCCCTGCGGTGCGGACCGGGCGGCGAGCACGTCGACCCCGGGCGCCAGCAGGTCAGGTTTCACCCGGTCGTCACGGGTGGGCCCGGAGCTGCTGAACCGGGCCGCGGGGCGCGCCGGGTCGTGGGCGTCGTAGGCGCCCACGACGAGGGGCAGCCGCCCGTTGGCGATCGTGCCGGTCGTGCTCGAGGGGTCCACGCTGCTGCCGGTGAAGCGCGTCTGGCACGGCGGGCAGGCGTCGTCCCGTTCCAGCCAGGCGTGGAACCGCACCGGGACGGCAGCCCGTGACACCAGGTCGACGGTCCACCGCCCGGGCGGGGCGGCGGCCGGCAGGAAGGCGTCGACGTGGTGGTCACCGTTGTTCGGGTCGCGGGCACGGTGGTAGATCCGGGCGACCGGCCGGCCGTCGCTGACCAGCACGCGCCGCCGGCCCAGGCCGAGCCACCGGCCCGCGCGGCGGCCGGGTGGCGTGATCCGGACGGCGACCTCCGCGGCACCCGGGTACCAGACCTCGAGCTCGTTGGGGCTGCGGTCGTCGGGGTGGGTCGCGAAGGTGAGCCGGTGCCGCCCGCCCGCGGCGAGCACGCCGGTGGCGTGCGTGCGGGCCCGGTAGTAGTTGCCGGCGCTCTGGACGAGGAAGCGGCCCGGCGCCGCGGCGAGCAGTTCGTCGAAGGCCAGCTCCACCAGCGTCCGCCCGTCGTGCGGCCCCCCGTGCCGGCCGACGCTGACGTTGACCACCCACGGGAGCGGGCCGGCGGTCCGCCGGACGAAGTCCACCGCCTCGAGCAACCGGACCGAGTCCCCGAGCGTGGCCAGCCCGC
Organism: Blastococcus sp. KM273129; assembly: GCF_021698995.1. Lineage (NCBI taxonomy): Bacteria > Bacillati > Actinomycetota > Actinomycetes > Geodermatophilales > Geodermatophilaceae > Blastococcus > Blastococcus sp. KM273129. The sequence goes on from NZ_SSXB01000089.1 coordinate 1,084, forward strand.
CCGTCCCCCGGTCGGCGAGGTGGACGAAGACCAGCCAGGCCTCCGGGGCGACCCCGAGGGGGCCGCCTCCCGTCCCGTCGCCGACGGCGATGTCGGCGACGTGGGTGCCGTGCGAGCCACCACCCCGGTCGGCGCTCCCGGGGTGGTAGCCGAGGAGCTCGTACGGTGAGCCGCTGCGCCGGGCCGCCTCCAGGAGCGGGCGCTCCAGGACCCGGCCGTAGCCGTAGGGCGCCGGCGGGGCGGGGCCGGCGCCGCGCTGGTCCCAGAGGCGGAGCAGGCGCGGGAACCGGGGCACGTCCAGCCCCCAGTCGACGACCCCGACGACGACCCCTGCCCCCGTCAGCGGGCACCCGGGCGGGAACCGGACGTCGCCAGGCAGGGCCTCCCCGCCGGGACGGCGGCCGGCAACGACCAGGTCCGGCGACAGCGCGCGGGCCGCCTTGAGGCTGCGCACGGCGGGATGCCGCCGGACCCGCCGGACGTCGCGCGGGAGCACCCGGCAGGTGGCCACGGAGCCGAACCGGGCGACCACCCGCACCCCGGGCACGTCGATCGCACCCGGCCGGAACCGGATGATCGCCTCGAGTTCGCCGTCGCCGCGCTCCCGCAGCTCCTCCCAGAGCGCCGGGTCCACGACCGGTCACCCCCGCACCGCACCGCCGGTCACTTGACGTAGATCGGCACGCGCTTCTCCGGCAGGCCCTCGGCTCGCGCGATGACGAAGACCCAGCCGGACTGGTTCCCAGCGGTGACGACGCCCTGGGCGTCGACGGTCGCCTTCGACTTGTCGCTGGTGTCCCAGGTGATCGTCGGGCCGGCCACGGGCGTGCCCTTGGCGGAGACGACCTGCCCGAGGACCTGCGTCGTGCCGCCCTTCGCGAGCTCCGTCCCCGGGACCTCCGCTTCCAGCCGTCCCTTGTCCCGCTGCTCGCCGAGGAAGGCGATGCCCAGCGCGGCGGCACCGCCGATGACGCGCGGGTCGGTGGCGAAGGCCCCGAAACCGTCGCCCCGCCGCTGCGGGCTCAGCAGCATGAGGGGCGCCGCCCGCAGCAGCGCCCGGAGGTAGGCGTTCTGCGGCTCGTCGAAGGAGTCCATGAACTGGTTCACCGCCAGACCTGCGACGGCGGCGTAGTCGGATCGGTTCATCCTGCTCCTCTGCGCGGCGAGTTCCCTGCGGAGCCCGTCGTCGGCCACCTTGGCCTCGAGGTCCACCGAGCGGATGGCGGCCGCGGCCGACGGCGCCGGGCGGCGCACCGGCGGGAGGCCCGGGCGGGACCGGACCACGCCCCGGCCCTGGGTGCGTGCCCGCGCCTGCGCGCGGGACCGGACCAGCGCCTGGCGGCGCCGGGCCGTGGCGATGCGGCGGGCACGCGCCCGCCGCCGGCGGGCGGCACGGGACTCCGCGTCCTCGCCGTCGAGGTAGTCGTCGTCCGGGTCGAGGTCCTCGGCCTCCCCGCCGTCCCAGTCGTCGTCGAGGACGTCGTCGTCGTACTCGGCGTCCAGGTCCAGGTCCTCGGTCCACATGCTGCTCACCGCTGCACTCCTTCCTCGTCCGCCGTCCGCTGCGGCCGGCCGTCCGTGCTCCCCGTGCCCGTGCCCGCCCGGCGCCGGACGGCGGGCAGCACGAGCTCGCGGTAGAGGTCCTCGTCGGGATCGGTCCACCCGGGGGAGCCCGCGCCGGCGCACAGCTCGCACCCCGGCTCGCGCCCCCAGCACTCGCACGCGCCGAGGGCGGCCGCGAGGAGCAGGCAGGTGTCGCTGAGCTGCTGCGTCGACGCGTCGACCACGGTCACCGGGCGAGAGGGGGCCGGCTCGGTCGCCAGCCGCTCCACGAGCTGACCCATGAGGCGATCGGCGAACCCCCGGGGGTCCGGCAGCGCCTGGAACAGCAGGGACTCCACCATCTGCAGCTCGCTCGTGGTCATCGCCCGATCACCTCGGCGAGCTCGGCGTTGTCGGCGTCGATGATCGCGGTGTACAGCGCGTCGTCGTCGCCGTACCAGCCCTCGGCGCCCTCGTCCTGGGCGTCGCCGTCCAGGTACATCAGCTCGTCGGCGTCGGCCGCCGCCCGGCCGAACACCGTGCTGAGCATGCTCAGCAGGGCCGCCACCGGCACGCCGTTCACCGCGCGCCGGCCATGCCTCCCCAGCGCCAGGGCCAGCAGGCTCCGGAGCACGTCGGGGTGCTGGGTCAGGACCATGCCCTGGACGGCGGCCGACGAGCCGGCGGCCGCGCGCGGCTGCGGGCCCGCGGTGGGCTCCGGACGGGCCTGCGGCTGCGGTCGGGCAGGCGCCCGGGCGCCGCCGGCCCGCGGCGCGGGGAGCGCCCGCGCCGCGACGGCGCCCAGGTTCGCCCCGACCGCCGTCCCCACCGGACCGCCGATGGCGGTGCCGATCGCCCCGCCGGCCGCCGGCAGCACGGTCGCCGCCACCTGGGCGACGGCGGGGTCCGAGGCGATCCGCCCGGCGGTCCGGCCGATCTGGCGCAGCACCCGGGTCAACCCGACCGCCTCCGCCGGCGTCAGCGACTCCATCATCTCGGCCAGGGCCGCGTCGAAGTCCTCGGCGTCGGCGTCGGCGTACCCGTCGCCCACCGCCTCGGCCAGCACATCGCCCAGCGGCTCGTCCTCCTCGTACTCGCCCGGCGGTGGGTCCCACCAGTCGTCGTCGAGGCCGGTCCACGCCACATCGGTCATCGGTGCCCTCCTACGGCGTTGTCGGGCGCGGCGCTGCGGATGGCCGCCGCGATGCTCCGGGGGGTGATCCCCTCGACGGCCAGGTGATCAGGGCGCAGCCGGTAGACCTCGCCACGGCCCGCCGCGACGTCGATGCAGACGACCCCGATGCGCGGGTACTCGTCGAGCAGCCGGTCGGCGACCGCCGGTAGCCGTCCGGCACGCATCCCGACGACCACCACGTCGGCGCCCTCGGCCGCCAGGAGAACGGCCACCTCGCTGCCCCCGACCGCGACGAGGGACAGGTCCGGCTCCACCGCGAGGGCCCGCTCCACGAGCCGGCGCAGCTCGTCGGGCACCTCGGCCAGCAGGATCCGGATCTGCTGCATGCCACGACGCTAGGCAGCGGGGCGCTCCGCCGGCAGGACCGGTGGGGTCACGGATCAGGACACCCCGGAGGACCGGGTCCACCGGTCGCCGCGGCCCGGGACCGGGACTAGACCCGTCCGGTCCCGGGGGTGGTGAGCAGGGCGCGCAGGTCGGGGACCCGCGCGGCGCGCAGGCGGGCTGCGGCCTCGCCGCGGTGCTGGACGCGGAGCTTGGCGAGGACGTTGTGCACGTGGTTCTTGACGGTGCGCACCTCGATGCCGAGCCGGGCCGCGATCTCCTTGTTGGTCAGACCCTCGTCGATGAGGACGAGGATCTCCCGCTCCCGGGAGGTGAGGTGCCCGTCGTCGCCCGGGACGTCGTCGCGGTCACCGGCGCCCGACAGGTAGCGGACCAGGGCGGCGACGACGGCCGGCGGGCACACGGTCTCCCCGCGCGCGACCCCGACGACCGTCGCGCCCAGGTCCCGGAGATCGCCGTCCCGCAGCACCACCCCGTCGACCCCCGCACGAGCGCAGAGCAGCGCCCCGTCGCCGTCCTCGGGCACGCCGACGGCCACCAGCCGGACCACCGGGAGGGCTGCGCGCAGGTCCCGGAGCACCTGGTACCCGCTCCGGGACGCGAGGCTGACCAGGGCGACGTCCGGGAGCCGCACGTCCGCGAGCCCGAGCGCGGCGGGAGCATCAGCGGCCGTCCGGACCTCGTCCACCCAGGGCTCCAGCCGCAGCAGGGCGGCGAGCGCCTGCCGGAACAGCGTGACTTCCTCGACCAGGACGACGGCGACCATCGGGACGTGCACCTCCCGCAGCGCGGGCCCCGGCGGTTCGGCCATCCGCCGCCCGACCGTCGAGGTCACTGGCAGCGAGCAAGGTGTCACAGGATCAGCCCGTGGGGAAGGGTGGGCTGCCCGCTGGCCGGCGGGACCAGCACGGTCGCTATCCACCGCGCCGGGCCCATCACGCACCGTCAGTGCGGTTCAGCGGGGAGGGCCCCTCGTGGCCCTGCGGCCTCCCGCGCCGCACCCCCGCTACCGGCCCGCGGAGACCGGTTCCGGCGTGCTCGCCGCACGGACGACGCGGTCCGCGTCCTGGTCCCCGTGCAGCACCAGGACGGGGCAGCGCGCGGTCGACAGGCAGCGCAGCGCGACCGACCCCAGCAGCCCGCGCACGCCGCCCCTCCCCCGGCTGCCCAGCACGAGCAGCACCGCCCGCGCCGCCCGGTCGGCCAGGACCTCGGCGGGCGCCCCCTCGACGACCGAGGTCCGGACGGCGGGCCGGGCCGCACCGCCGGGCAGCGCAGCCAGCGCGTCCTGCACCATCCGCGCGGCCCCGCGGGCGATGTCGGCGCGGATGCCCTCGAAGGCGCTGACGGCGGCCGCGTCCAACGCGGTCCACCGGCCGTCGCGCTCGAAGGCGGCGACCACCTCCAGCTCGGCCCCCAGCCGGCCGGCCTCGGCGGCCGCGCCGCGCAGCGCGGCCGCCGAGGCCGGGGAACCGTCCACCCCCACGACGACGAGAGGCGGTGACGTGCGCGGCGGCGGCTCGGGGTGCACGACGAGCACCGGGCAGGTCGCGCCGGTCACGCAGTGCAACGCCACGGAGCCGATCATGGCGGCGCGGCCCGACCGCCGCCCGTCCCGGCCCACGACCAGCAGCCCGGCGCCCCGCGACCGTTCGATGAGCACCGCTGCGGCCGGTCCCTCCGACACCGTCAGCCGGGCCGTCACCCGCTCGATGCCCGGGAGCCGGGAGACGGCGGGGCTGCGCCGCACCTCCTCGAGGACCGCCCGCGCCCCGGACTCCGTCGCGCGGTGGAGGGCGTCGGGGCCGGAGAACAGGGGCGCGGCGCCGAACCACGGCAGCGGCAACGGGTAGGTCGCCACCACCTCGACCTCTGCGCCGCGCCGGGCGGCGAGCGCGAACGCCTGCTCCAGCGCCGCCCGGCTGCTCGGGGCACCGTCGACGCCGACGACCACCCGTGCGGCCCCGTCCTCCGCCCGGGGACGGTCGGCGGCGGACTGGTGAGCGGGGGTGTCCATGGCTGCTCCTCGGACTGGTCCTGCGGGGCGCAGGGCCTCCCGCCCGACCCTCCCGGCGCCCCCCTCGGGGTGGACCGGGCGAACGGCTCACCGCGGCGGGACCTGGCCCCCGGGCCGGGGACGGGACACCGGCCGGTAAGGGACCTTCGCCGCGGATCAGGCACCGTCGGGCCCGGTCGCAGGGTGACCCGGGGCGGGCACGCTGCCGGCATGACCTCGCGCCGACCGGTCGCCGTCCTGGGCGCCGTCGCCCTCGCGATCGGCGTCCTCGCCGGTTGCGGTGACGACGACCCGCAGTCCGGCGCACCGGGCACCACGCCGCAGAGCACCGCGCCGCTCCCGGCGCCGACGTCCACCGCGCCCGGCGACGGCGCCCCGACGACCGGTGGGAGCGGTGGCGACGCCTCTCCGTTCCCCGCGGACACCCGGCCCGACACCGGCGAGCCCTCGGCCGGCTCCGCGGTCACCGTCACCGACGTACGCACCGCCCGGCACGACGGGTTCGACCGCGTCGTCTTCGAGGTGGACGGCACCGGGAGCCCCGGCTGGGACGTGCGCTACGTCGACGAGGCGACGAGCCAGGGCAGCGGCGCCGTCGTGCCGGTCGAGGGGGACGCGGTCCTGCAGGTCACGATCACCGGCGTGGGGCTCCCCACCGACACCGGCATCGAGGAGTACGACGGCTCCGACCCGCTCCCGGGCACGGGCACCGAGGTCGTCACCGAGATCGTCTGGGACACCACCTTCGAGGGCACCTCGGTGGCCTTCGTCGGCGCGACCTCGCAGGTCCCCTTCCGGGCCTACCTGCTCGAGGACCCCGCGCGCGTGGTCGTCGACCTGGTCCACCCGGCGTGATCGCCGGGGACGCCGGCTCCCGAGCGGCATCGGAGGAGCACTTCGCCGGCTCACCGCTGGGGCTGGCCGTCCTCGGCCGCGTCCGTGAGGTCGTCGCCTCGCTGGGCGGCGCGGAGGAACGCGCGTCCCGCACCCAGGTCGCCTTCCGGCGGCGCCGGGGCTTCGCGTACCTGTGGCTCCCGGGCCGGTACGTGCGGCACCCGTCGGCCGAGGTCGTCCTCTCGCTCGTGCTCGGCCGGGAGGACCCCTCGCCACGCTTCCTGGAGCTGGCCCACCCGGCCCCGGCGCACCGGGTGCACCACCTCGGGCTGGCCCGCGCCGCCGCCGTGGACGACGAGGTCGTGACCTGGCTGGCCGAGGCCGCGGCGCGGGCCGGCCCGCCGCGGCCCCGAGGTGGTCGGGGTCAGGTCATGCCCCCGCCGCCGAGCCCGTGGAAGAACCCCGGCGGGATGTCCGGGGGGCCGGTCCGCCTGCCGCAGCGCCGGCAGACGAGCCGGTCGGGCCCCTCGTAGCGCTCGCCCGGCGGGTGGCGCCGCACCCAGGAGTGCAGACCGAGCCGGCAGCGCAACCCCCGCCGCTCCGTCGCGCCGCCGGTGACCGACCTCACGGCCCGGCGACCCCGAGCTGGGTGGGCAGCGCCTGGACCGCGGCCCGGAGCCGGGACCGCGCCTCGTCGGCGACCGCGGCCAGCTCCGCGTTGCCCGTCGTCTCCACGAGCACCCCGGGGTCGATCGCCGAGACCTGCGCCCGGCCGGGGTCGAGGGCACGGACGACGACGTTGCAGGGCAGCAGCAGCCCGAGGTCGGGCTCGGCGGCGAGACCGCGGTACGCCAGCGGCGGGTTGCAGGCGCCGAGGATGACCTGGGCCGGGATCTCCACGCCCAGCTTGACCCGCATGGTGGCCGCGACGTCGATCTCCGTGAGGATGCCGAAACCCTGGCCGGCCAGCGCCTCCCGGGTGCGCGCCACCGCCTCCGCGAAGGGGAGGTCGAGCGTGGTCGCGATGCCGTAGCCGCTCACGACGCCCCTCCCCCCGGGGGCAGGACCGCGGAGCGGACCACGAGCTCGTCGACCTCCAGCCGCCCTATCCGCAGCCGCCTGAGGTCCGCCCGGCCGACGACCAGCCGGCCCAGGGCCAAGGTCCCCACCGCCAGGGCGCCGACGGCGAACGAGCCCAGCGCGAGGGCGCCCGCGGCGAGCGCCCGCAGGGCCACGGGCCCCCCAAACACGGGCCCGACCTGCACCGGCCCCCGCTGGACCCACCGCGGCGCGCCGCTCCTCCGAGAGGTCATGCCCACCTCCACGCGGACGTCGATCGCCGGCCGGGTGCCGGCGCCGCTCCCCGGCACGGTTCCCCGTCCCCGACCGGGGCGGGCAGTGCCGGAAGGCCCTGCCGGTGGGGACCTCCCGCCCGGCCGCGGTCGTCGGCGCCCGCCCGACATCGCCGGCGCACGCATGGTCCCGGGGTAGGACCCGGCGGCCGGGAGAGGGGCACGGACCCGCAGGTGGAGGACGCGCAGGTGGTCGGCGACGTCGTCATGTGGCTGCGCCGCGCCGAGGGCCGGCTGGCGGACGTCGTCCGCGTGATCGAGGCCGGCGGGGACGGCGACCGGTCGGCCGCGCCCGGCCGGCGAAGCCCTCGCCCGGCAGTCAGGCCCGCCCCGACGGTCCCGGCGCGGGCGGGCGCCGCCTCGGGGACGCGGACCCGCCCGCACGGGGTGTCGCCGGCCAGGTGGCGTCCCGGTCCCCGGCCTAGGGCTGCCAGCGCCGCCGCACGTCCTCGGCGAAGGCGGTGTACTCCCGGACCGGGAGGACCTCCTCGAGGGTCAGGTGGTGGCTCATCGGCAGGGCACCCATGACCACCTGGTCGAGCTGGTCGTGCGACTCGACGTCCACGATCCCGATCACCCGCCGCTGACCGGCCACCTTGTACAGGCTCTTGATCAGCCCGGCCTCCATCGCGCCGACCGCCGCCTGGGTCTCCCGCTCCCACTCGTCCCAGAACTCGTCGCGGTCCAGCCGCGTGTGCTCGACGCGGAAGCTGAGGTGGAACAGCATCGGCTCTCCTGGGGTCCGGGCGGCGCCGCACCGACGCCGCTGCTGCGGGGATGGCGGACAGGGTGCCCGTGCGCCCTCCCCTCGACAAGGGAGGAGGGCGCACGGGCCGGTCAGCTCAGGTGGTGCACCTCCGGCAGGCCGTACACCGGCGTCGGGATCCCCTCGTAGCGGGCCTTGAGCTGCAGCGCCAGGTAGAGCGAGTAGTGCCGTGACTGGTGCAGGTTGCCGCCGTGGAACCACAGCGCGTCCTGCCGGGTGGGCTTCCACATGTTGCGCTGCTCGCCCTCCCACGGCCCCGGGTCCTTGGTGGTGTCCGACCCCAGGCCCCACACCTTGCCGACCTTGTCGGCGACCTCCTGGCTGATCAGGTCGGCGGCCCAGCCGTTCATCGACCCGTAGCCGGTGGCGTACACGACCAGGTCGGCGGGGAGCTCGGTGCCGTCGTCCAGGACGACGGCGTCCTCGGTCAGGCGCACCACCTGGCCGTGGGCCAGCTTGACCCGGCCGTCGGCCACGAGCTCCGCGGCGCCGACGTCGATGTAGTAGCCCGAGCCGCGGCGCAGGTACTTCATGAACAGACCCGAGCCGTCCTCCCCCCAGTCCAGCCAGAAGCCGGCCTTCTCCAGCCGGTCGTAGAAGTCGGCGTCCCGCTCCCTCATCTGCTCGTACAGCGGGATCTGGAACTCGTGCAGGATCCGGTACGGCAGCGAGGCGAAGATCAGGTCCGCCTTCTCCGTCGTCACCCCGGCGGCCAGCGCCTCCTCCGAGTACAGCGCGCCGAGCCCGATCTCCATGAGGCTGTCGCTCTTGACGATGTGCGTCGAGGAGCGCTGGACCATCGTCACGTCGGCGTCGTGCTCCCACAGCGCACCGCAGATGTCGAAGGCGGAGTTGTTGCTGCCGATGACGACGACCTTCTTGCCGGCGTAGGCGTCCGGCCCCGGGTGGGCCGAGGAGTGCTGCTGGTCGCCGCGGAAGACGTCCTGCCCGGGGATGACCGGGATGTTCGGCTTCCCGGACATCCCGGTGGCCAGGACGACGTGCCTGGGCCGCAGCACGAGCGGCTTGCCCTCGCGCTCGACCTCGACGGTCCACTCGCCCTTCTCCTCGTCGAAGGTCGCCGACGTCGCCGTGGTGCTGCCCCAGTAGGGCACCTCCATGACCTTGACGTAGCTCTCGAGCCAGTCGCCGATCTTGTCCTTGGGCGAGAACACCGGCCAGTTGTCGGGGAACTTCAGGTAGGGCAGGTGGTCGTACCAGACCGGGTCGTGCAGGCAGAGGGACTTGTAGCGGCCGCGCCACTGGTCCCCCGGCCGCGGGTGCTTGTCGACGACGAGGGCCGGCACCCCCAGCTGGCGCAGCCGCGCGCCGAGCGCGATGCCTCCCTGCCCCCCGCCGATGACCAGGACGTAGGGCTGGACCCCGGTGCCGAGGTCCGCCTCCTCCTGCTCGCGCCGCTCCAGCCAGGTGCGGCGCCCCCTGTTCGCCCCGTGCTCGGCGCCCATGGGCCGGGCCGGACCCCGCGGCTCCTCGTGGCCCTTGAGCTCCGACAGCGTGGTCAGCAGGGTCCAGGCCGACGTCACGCCGTCCTCCTCGACCAGCCGCGCCAGCCCGCGTCCGCGTCCGACGGCGGTCTCGAAGGTGAACCAGGCGGTGGTGACCCCGTCGGCCTCCTCCGGCGGCTCCTCGACGGCGAACGCCGAGGGGTCGGTGTGCTCGAGGGTCGCGGTGAGCAGGTCGGCGACGCCCTCTGGGTTCTCGACGGTGGTGATGTTCCAGCTGAAGGAGACCAGGTCCCGCCAGAAGCTCGTCGCGGCGAACATGCCGGCCGCGCGCGCCACGTCGCGTGCGCGCAGGGCCTCCTCGAACCCGGTGAACCAGCGGCGCGCCCGCTGCTCCGGGGTCTGCGTGGGCGTGTCCAGGGTCTGGGTCATGCGCTGCGCCTCCTCCGTCCGCCGGTCGGCGTGGTGTGATGTGCAGCACAGCGGAGGGCACCCGGCGGCGGAAGCGTTGCAGCGCGTTGCACCGCCCGGCCACGCGGTGCCGCGGAGGAGGTGGACGTGGCCGGCTGGTCGGCGGTCTCCCCCGGCACCGACCTGTCGCGGCACGCCCAGGTGCTGGTCCGGGTCCACGACGCGGTGCTCGCCGGCGCCCGCCCACCGGTCCGGCCCCGCGCGGTGGTCGCCCGCTCGTGGTCGCGGGTCCTGGAGCTCGGCCTGGACGCCGCCCGCACCAACGCCCGCGCGCCGCTGCCCTTCGACGAGGTCGATCGGCGCCGCCGGGTGAGCCCGCTGGCCCTGGTGGCCGACGAGCTGCGCCAGGTGCTGGGCAGCCCCGCCGAGGCCTCCTCGTTCCTGGTCGTCGTCACCGACGCCGACGGCGTGATCCTGTGGCGGGAGGGCTCCGCGCGGGTCCGGTCGCGCGCCGACGCGCTCGGCTTCACCGAGGGCGCCCGCTGGACCGAGGGCGCCGTCGGCACCAACGCGATCGGGACGGCGCTGGCCGAGGCCGCGCCCGTGCAGCTCTTCTCCGCCGAGCACTTCGAGACGGCGCAGCACCCCTGGTACTGCACCGCCGCGCCGATCCACCACCCGGTCAGCGGCGAACTGCTGGGCGTCGTGGACGTCAGCGGGCCGGCGCTCACCCTGCACCCGGTCATCGGCGCCCTCGTGGAGACCGCGGTCAAGCTCGCGGAGTCACGGCTGTGGCGGCACCACGAGCACCGGCTGGAGCGGGTGCGCCGCTCGGCCCGGGCCGCGCTGGCGGCCACCCGCGGCCCCGTCCTGCTCGTCGACGACGACGGCTGGGTGGCGCACCGGTCGGGTATCGAGGTGCGCGACCGCATCGAGGTGCCGCGCCCGGACCGGCTGGTCGCGGTCCCCGGGCTGGGGCTGTGCACCCCCGAGCGGCTCGGCGAGGGCTGGCTGGTCCGGCCGCGCGGTCCCGGCGACCCGATCGACGCCGAGCTGGACCTGACCGCCGCCCCGGTGCTGCGGCTGCGCACCGGCGCCGAGGGCTGGCGGACGCCGCTGACCCGCCGCCACGCCGAGGTGCTCCTGCTGCTGCACCGGGCCGGGCGCCCGGGGCTGACCGCCGCCGCGCTGAGCGCCGCGCTGTTCGGCGACGGCGAGCACTGCGTGACGGTGCGGGCAGAGGTGTCGCGGCTGCGCCGGGTGGTCGGCGGCCTGGTGACCACGAACCCCTACCGGCTCGCGGACGGCGTCACCCTCTCCGTCGTCCCGTCCCCGGTCCGGCAGCGAGGTGACCGGCCCGGAGGGACGTCGGCCGACGGTCGCCCCGCGGGCCACCAGCACCTGTTGCCACGCGGGTCGGGCCGCGCCACCGACCGTTGAGCCGCGGCCTGACGCGGCCCATCGGTCGGAGGGGCGGCTCGACGTCGCCTTCCCACGCACCAGCCGGCGCGTGCGCGGTGCCACCGCGGGTCGTTCCCCACCCGTGCACTCATCCCGTCCGACGGCGTCCGGTGCCCCGCCCCGTTCAGCGGCCGAGGAGCCGGCGGAGCAGCCCACCCGTCCGCGGCTCCCTCCGGGGTGCGGACGGCTGGTCCGGGATCCCCGGGTGCGCCGCACCCCGAGCCGACGGGCGCGGACGGCCCCCGGCGCGGGTGCTCCCGGACGGCTCGTGGACGAGCCGGTCGTGCGCCAGGTAGTGCTGGACGGTCTCCAGCGCGGGTCGGTGCCCACGCGCGGCGACGTCGTGCCGGGCCTCCCGCTCGCAGGCGCGCTTCTCCACCTCGGTCATCTGAAGGGGATCCCAGCCACCGCGCCGCGGGCCGGCGTCCCCGGGCGGCTGCGGCGTTCCGCTGACGACGGTCATGACGACTCCTCTCGCCGATCCGTAGCGCCAGCGTGCGCCGGGGCGGGGCTGCGGCACAGGGCCCCAGGTCACGAGCTCCGCCGGCGCGGCTCCGGTCGCGCGCGGACGGCGCCCGGGGCAGGGTCGGGAGGGACGCACCGACGCTGCCGGGAGGACGAGTGCCACGCATCCACCTGCTCGCCACCGGCGGCACCATCGCCAGCCGGCGCGGCCCCGGCGGGCTGGCCTCGGTCACCCCCGCGGCCGACCTCCTCGCCGCGGCAGGGCCCCTCGACGGGCTGACGGTGACCAGCAGCGACCTCCGCACCGTCGGCAGCTTCGCGCTGACGACGGCTGACCTGCGGGAGCTGGTCACCGAGGTGCGGCGCTGCCTGGCGGAGGACGTCGACGGTGTCGTCGTGACGCACGGGACCGACACCATGGAGGAGTCGGCGTTCCTCGCCGACCTCGTCCACGACGATCCGCGGCCGGTCGTCGTCACCGGCGCCCAGCGCCCCTTCGACTCGCCGGCGCCCGACGGCCCGCGCAACCTCGCCGACGCGCTCCGGGTCGCCGCCGCCCCGGTCGCCCGGGACGCCGGGGTGCTGCTCTGCTTCGACGGCCTGGCGTTCGCCGCGCGGGGCGTGCGGAAGGTGGAGACGCTGCGCAGCGGGGCCTTCGCGGCACCGGGGCGTGGGCCCGTGCTGCGGGTCGACGGCAACGCGGTGACCGCGCTGGCCCGGCCGGTGCGCGGCCCGGCGCTGCCCCTCGACCTGAAGGCCGAGCTGCCCCGGGTGGACGTCGTCCCGCTGTACCTGGGTGCCGATGACGCCCTGCTCCGCAGCGCGGTGACCGCCGGCGCCGCCGGCGTCGTCCTGGAGGCCTTCGGTGCGGGCAACGCGACCCCGGCGGTGGCCGCCGCCGCGGCCGGGCTCGTCGCCGGCGGGTTGCCGGTGCTGGTGTGCTCACGGGTGCCCTCCGGCCCGGTCGCCCCGCTGTACACCGGCGGGGGCGGTGCGGACCTGGCCCGGGACGGCGCCGTCCTCGCCGGCGACCTCAGCCCGTGGCAGGCGAGGCTGCTGCTCGCCGCCGCGCTCGCCGTCGCGCCCCTCGACCCGCTGGCGGTCGTGCGCGACCACCTCTCGACCGGCAACCCGACGCCGCACCGACTGGATGGAGAGCAGGGATGACCAAGGAGATCTTCGTGGCCTTCGGCGTGGACGTCGACGCCGTCGGGGGATGGCTGGGCTCGTACGGCGGGGAGGACTCCCCCGACGACATCTCCCGCGGCGTCTTCGCGGGCGAGGTGGGCGTCCCCCGCCTGCTGGAGCTGTTCCGCCGCCGCGAGCTCCCGACGACATGGTTCTGGCCGGGCCACTCGATCGAGACGTTCCCCGAGCAGTTCGACGCCTGCGTCGCGGCCGGGCACGAGATCGGCGTCCACGGTTACAGCCACGAGAACCCGATCGCCATGAGCCGGGAGCAGGAGCAGGCGGTCCTCGACCGCTGCATCGCGCTGATCGAGGAGCGGGCCGGGCGGCGGCCGACCGGCTACGTGGCCCCCTGGTGGGAGTTCAGCGGCGTCACGAACGAGCTGCTGCTCGAGCGCGGCATCACCTACGACCACTCGCTCATGCACCGGGACTTCGAGCCCTACTACGTCCGCGTCGGCGACTCCTGGACCAAGATCGACTACTCCGCGCCGGCGGAGACCTGGATGGAGCCGCTGGTCCGCGGCGAGGAGACCGACCTCGTCGAGATCCCGGCGAACTGGTACCTCGACGACCTCCCGCCGATGATGTTCATCAAGTCCAGCCCGAACAGCCACGGCTTCGTCAACCCGCGGGACATCGAGGAGATGTGGCGGGACCAGTTCGACTGGGTGCACCGCGAGATGGACTACGCCGCCTTCACCATGACCATCCACCCGGACGTCTCCGGGCGCCCGCAGGTGCTGCTCATGCTCGAGCGGCTCATCGACCACATCAACGGCCACGACGGCGTCCGGTGGGTGACCTTCGACGACATCGCCCAGGACTTCCTCCGGCGGTCGCCCCGCAGCTGATAGCCGTTGACCCGCCCTCTGCGGAAGCGTCTACCTGACGTTGCTGCGGAGGGCGGGAGGCTGTCGTGGGACTGCTGCATGAGGCGTTGCCG
>NZ_SSXB01000090.1:0-14668 GCF_021698995.1 Blastococcus sp. KM273129
GCCGAGGCACGGGAGCAGTGGCTCGCGGTCTTCGCCCGCGACCGCGCCGACCTCGGCCCCGCACACGCCGCCCGGCTGGCCGCCGCCGAAGCCACCCGCTACGCCACGCCCCGACCGCTGGAACAGTCGCTCGCCGACCTGCACTCTGCGTGGACGGCCGAGCAACGCTGCCTGGATCGGCTCGCCTCCGACCTGCCGCGCCGGGACGCGCTACGCGAGATCGTCGCGCTCAAGTCGGCCCACGCCGACCGGACCGCCGCGCTCACCGAGGCCTATCGGCAGACAGGGATCGACGCCCGACACGCCACGGCGCGGGCCGACGCCAGCGGCGCGGCCGTCACCGCCGAGACCGACCGGATCCGCGACACGCTGCTCGCCAGCTGGGACACCGGGCGGGACGCCGCCCGCGACGCCGCGCGGGTCGTGCTCGACGGTCCCGGCCGGCTCCGGCTTCGGCTGGCGGCGGTGAACCGGGCCGGCGAGCAGCTGGTGGACTGGGCGGACGCCTGGCGGCCCTACCTGCCGGCCATGCCCACCGACCCGCGGCAGATCGCGCGCCTGGCTGACCGGTCCGACGACCAACCGCGGCTGTGGACCGCCTTCGACTCCTACGCCCGCCACCACGCCGAACACGCCCACCCGGAGCACGCTCAGTTGCGCGCGACCGCAGCCACCGCCCAGGAGGCCCACCGGCACGCCGGGGCCGCGGTGGCCGACGCCCGCCGCCAGCACGAGAACCGGCTCGCCCGCTTCGGACCGCTCGCCCGGACCTTCGACCCGGCGGAGCGACTGTCCGACACCGAACACCAGATCGCCGCTGCTCGCCAGCAGCTCACCGATGTACGCGCGCGCATCGCACGACTGACCTCCGAGCCGGCGCTCCGCGCCCAGCCGCCCGACCGCCTCGCCGGAGAGCGGGACACCTTGCGTGCACGCCAGGACGCCGACCCGAACCCACACCGATCGGCCGCCCCGCTGCCGACCGCCTCCGAGCCGGGTGTCCGCCTCCCGCGGCCCGAGGACCTCGCGGCACTCACCCGGCACACCGCCGCAGGGCGAGGCATATCGCGCTGAGCGGGCGGCGCCCGCCGGAGCCTTCGACGACGGGGCGCTGAGCACCGTTCCGGTTAGTGCCGCCGCCCGTCGTCCAGGTCGGGGGTGGGTGCCCCCCAGCTACGGCGCTCGCCATCACCCGGATGGTTCACCATGGCGTGCGGGTCAGTGGGGACGCTTCACCGGACGGTCTCCCGCCCACACCGCGCCCACAAGACGCCCACAGAAGGGCCGTTCGCGACCAACATCGGCCGATCGCAGCAAACGGTATTTCCGCTGGTCATGGCCCAGTTCCGCGTAGAATGCGCTGATCAGAAAAGTGTCTTTTGGGAACTTTTAATCCGCGGGTTGTGGGTTCGAGCCCCACGGGGCCCACCTCCTCCTCGTGTTGTCCCGCCTGATGCTCGACCGCGGGGCTCCGGGTTTGGCCGCGACAGTGCTGCGGTTGCTGGTCGACAGCTGTCTCGGTCGGTCCTCGACGCTCTCTCGATGAGGGAGTCGAGCGTGGCTGAGCACCATCACGCCGGCGCCCGGGAACAGCGCACCGAGGAGGCTCCCGCCGGCCCGGTCGCGGCTAACGTCCGCCCATGGCCGAGATGGTGCTGTTCCACCACGCGCAGGGGCTGACCCCCGGCGTCCGCGCGTTCGCCGACGACCTGCGCGCCGACGGGCACGTCGTCCACACACCGGACCTGTACGAGGGGCGCACCTTCGCCACCCTCGACGAGGGCGTCGCGCACGCCCAGGAGGTCGGTCTCGGCGCCGTGCTCGCGCGCGGCCGCGCGGCCGTGGAGGGGCTGCCGGAACGGCTGGTCTACGCGGGGTTCTCCCTCGGCGTCCTGCCGGCCCAGCTGCTCGCGCAGACCCGCCCGCGTGCCGCCGGCGCGGTGCTGCTGCACGCCGCCGTCCCGCTCGGGGAGTTCGCCGGCGAGTGGCCCGCCGGGGTGCCGGTGCAGTTCCACGTCATGGACGCCGATGAGCAGGGGGACGTCGACGTCGCACGCGAGCTCGCCGCGGCCGTCGACGGCGCCGCGCTGTTCCTCTACCCGGGGGAGCGGCACCTGTTCACCGACCGGGGCCTCGCCGACCACGACGCTGCGGCCGCGGCCCAGGTGCTGGACCGGGTGCGGGCCCTCCTCGCCGCCGTGGGCTGACCCGCGACACGCCGGCGCGCCGGAACCGCCACCGGGGTGACCGACCCCCGTCCGCGCCCGCGCCACGCTCGGGGGCCGGCGCTTTGTCGACAGGTCGCCGGCGCGGAGGAGGGGTCACCGCACGCCCCGGGGGCCGTGCGCAACGAATGGGAAACGGGCCAGGTCAGCAGCAGGTCCGAGGGGCCGTCGCGGGGCCTCGCCGTCCCTAGCCTTCGGGACGTCCGCGGTGCTTCCCAGCCGCGGAGAACCACCCGCGAGGAGCCCCCTGTGCACGCCACCGCATCACCGGTCCGCAAGCCGTCCGCCCACGCCCCGGAGGGCGCCGACGAAGGCCTGGCCCTGCTGAGCGAGCTGATGGTGGACGAGCCGGCCGCCGCCCCGCCGGCGCCCCGTCCGCCCCATCCCGGCTGGACCGCCCGGGTGCAGGAGTGGACCCACCGCGCGTCGGCCTGGGGCGAGGGGCCGCAGGGGGCCTGGCGTGCCTGGTGAGCTGCTGACGGTCCTCGCGCCGCTGCTCGGCTGCGGCGCGCTGATCGCCGTCGTGGTGGTGCTGGGCGCGAGTTCCACCGCCCGCTACGAGTTCGAGCGCAACGCCGTGCAGGCGCAGCAGCGGGCGGCGGTCGGCGCCCCGCAGGCGGCCGGGCCGGCCCACGCCCCCGGCGACGTCACGGTTCCCGAGACCGTCCGCGCCCAGGGGGCCGCGGCGGAGCGGACGGCCGTCGGCCTCGCCACCCACCCCGCCGGGCCGCGCCGCCCCGCCGGCCCCTCGACCACCGGCTGGTGGCTCGTCGCGGAGCACGACGGCGAGGTCGTGGCCGGTCCCTTCGCCGATGCGATCGACGCCGGGTGGGCGCGGCTCTCGGCGGGCCTGGAGGAGACCACGCGGGTGGTGCACGGCGGCCGGCGCCCCGACGGCGGCGTGGCGCGCCGGCAGGCACCGGCCGAGCGCGAGTGGCTGGCCGACCTCGGTGACCAGCTCGACCGGCTCCCCGAGGACTGGGACCCGTTCATGGTGGACGACGAGGACGTGCTGACCACGCTCGCCGTCGACGTCACCTCCGCGCTGCTCGAGGCCGGGCTGCCGCTGCACGACTGCGAGGGCCGGGAGCCGGCCGGGCACGCCGCGGGCGGCGTCTGCCTGACCCCGCACCCGGACGGCGCGGGCGTCCTCGTCACGTGGCGCCAGCACGACCGGATGAGCGTGCACCAGGCGCGCGGCGGTGCGCTGGAGGCCGCCGTGCAGCGGACGATGACCGCCGCCGTGGCCACGGTGCTGGGCCAGATGGGCTTCGGCGTCGTCGAGTTCGGCTCGCCCGGCTGCCACCTGGTCACCGCAGCCGCCCGCTGACGGCGGGCGCCGGGGCGGCTCAGCAGCGATGCGCGGCCTCCGGGGCCGGGGGCACGACCAGCACGGGCCGCCGGCGCAGCCGGGCCGGGAGGCGCCGGCCGCCCGACGGGAGGGGCACGGCGTGGGCGGAGCGGGCGGGCAGGTCGATCACTGGCTCTCCTCGGGGCTTGCGGTGCACCGCGACCCTCCCCGGTGGGTCTGACGAATTCCCGCGCCCGAGCTGTGCAGCACCTGGCATTCCCGACCCGTGACGCGTCTCACCTGCACGGGTGGGGACCGTCTCAAGCCTTCCGCACCACGGTCGATAGGAGCAGCGTGCGCAGAACCCCGGACGAGGGCCGCCGGCAGCGGCGCGGTGGACCGCTGTGGCGGTACCTGGCCGCGCTCGTGCTGCTGCCGCTGGTCGGCGTCGTCGTCCTCACCGTGGCGGCGGCCCAGGCCCGGGCGGCCGAGGTCGCCGGCGCCGAGCGCGCCGAGGTCGCCGTCCGCGCGCTCGCCCTGCTCGACGCCGCACGCAGCGGCGTGGAGCAGGAGATGATCCCCGCCCTCACCCTGTCGATCGTCGACGACCCGGTCGCCGCAGCAGCCCTCGGGCTGCCCACGTTCTTCCTGCGCGCCCAGGAGCAGGCCGCCCTCGACGAGGCGGCGCGGGCGCGGACCTCCACCGATGCGGCCCTGGAGCGCCTCACCGGCAACCCGGTCGCTGCGGAGGCGGCCGCGCATGCGGCAGAGGACGTGACGAAGCTGCGCCGGGCCTACGAGGGGAGGCGGCTGGGCATCGAGGAGCTGCACCTGCGCTTCCTCGCCGTCTCCAACGACCTGATGGCCGCCCAGGCGGCCGCCGCCGTCGCGGCGACCTCCGAGGGCGTCCCCGTCGCCACGATGCGTGCCGTCAGCGACGTCCGGACCGTGGCGCAGCTGGCGCAGGCGACGGCCCGGCAGATGCCGCTGTTCCTCGGCTCCCTCCTCGTCGACGACCAGGAGCAGCTGATCGGCTCCCGGACCGCCTGGGAGACCGCCTGGATGGACTACCGGGACGCCCAGCGCCGGATGGACACCCTCTCCGGGGAGCCCCTGCGCGAGGCCTGGCAGGAGGTGCGCGCCTCCGACGTCGTCGCCGACCTGGACGGTCTGTTCGCCCGAGGTCTCGCCGGCGAGGTCCGCAACCTCGCGCTCCCCGACCTCGTCGTCGCGCTGCTCCAGAGCCAGGAACGCGGCACCCTCCTCGCCGGGCTGGTGGGGACGGCGGTCGAGGAGGCCCGCTCGCTCGTCGAGGCCGACCGCGCACGCGCCGAGGACCGGCTCCAGGCCGTCCTCGTGATGGGTGCCGGCCTGCTCGCCGGCTCGGTGCTGGGCGCCGTCCTGCTCGGCCGCAGCGTCACCCGGGCGCTCCGGCTGCTGGCCGCGCAGGCGACCGAGATCAGCCAGGGGTCGCTGGTCGAGGTGGAGGCCGACGGCCCGCGGGAGGTCCGGACGGTCTCGGCCGCCCTCGGCTCGGCCGTGGCGGGGCTGCGCCGCATCCAGGACCAGGCGCAGGCCGTGGCGCGCGGCGACCTCGACGACGCGCTCCTCGACGAGCCCCTGCCCGGCCCGCTCGGCGAGGTCGTGCACGCCTCGGTGCGGGCGATCGTCACCTCCGTCCGCCAGCGCGAGGAGCTGCAGTTCGCCCTAGCGCACCGGGCCACCCACGACCCGCTGACCGAGCTGCCCAACCGCGCGCAGGCGGTCACGCTGGTGACCTCCGCCCTGCACCGCGGTCGGCGGTCCGGGGAGATGACCGGGCTGCTCTACATCGACCTCGACGGCTTCAAGGCGGTCAACGACGCCCACGGCCACGCCGCCGGCGACGAGGTGCTGCGCGCGGTGGCGGCCCGGCTGCGCGCCGCCGTCCGCCCGGGCGACGTCGTCTGCCGCCTCGGTGGCGACGAGTTCGTCGTCCTCGTGGAGCCCGTGCACGCCGAGCACGACCTCCTGGACCTGGCCGAGCGGCTGATCGCGTCGGTCAGCCGGCCGGTCGCCGTCGGGACGGCGACGGCCACCATCGGCGCCAGCATCGGGGTGGCGGTCAGCCGCGACGGCGGCACCGACGCCGACGTGCTGTTCGCCGAGGCCGACACCGCCGCCTGCCGGGCCAAGGCCCACGGCCGGGGCCGGGCGGAGATCTTCGACGAGACGCTGCGGCTGCAGCTCGCCGAGCAGGCCGAGCTCGAGGCCGCGATCGCCCACGGCCTGGCCGGCGGCGAGATGCACCTGGTCTACCAGCCGGTCGTGGACGTCGCCTCCGACCGGCTGACCGGGTACGAGGCGCTCGTGCGCTGGGACCGGCCGGGCGTGGGCGCGGTCCCGCCCGACCGGTTCGTCCCGGTCGCCGAGCGCTCCGGCCTCATCCGGGACATCGACCGCTTCGTGCTCGGCGAGGCCACCCGGCAGCTGGCCCAGTGGCGGGCCGCCACCCCGGTGGCCCCGGGCCGGCCCGAGCCGACCGTCGCGGTCAACGTCTCCGGCCGGCATCTCGCCGACCGGCGGATCGTCGCGGACGTGGCCGAGGCGCTCGAGGCCTCGGGCCTGCCGGCGCGGCTGCTGGTCCTCGAGGTCACCGAGACCGTGCTCGTGGACGACCCGGCCGCCTACGACCACCTCACCGAGCTGCGGGGGATGGGCGTCGGCATCGCCATCGACGACTTCGGCACCGGCTACACCTCGATCGGGCAGCTGCGCAGCATGCCCGTCGACACCCTCAAGATCGACCGCAGCTTCGTGGCGTCGGCCGAGCCGGCGCACCTGGAGCTCGTGGCCCTGATGATCCGCGCGGCGCACACGTTCGGGCTGACCGTCGTCGCGGAGGGGGTCGAGGAGCAGGCGCAGCTGGCCCGGCTCCGGGCCGAGGCCTGCGACCGGGCGCAGGGCTACCTGCTCTCCCGGCCGCTCCCCGCGGTCGAGGCCGGGGCGCTGCTGCGCCGCGATGCCCTGGCGGCACCCGCCGGCTGACCGGTCGCGCCCGGCGCAACCTCTGCCGGGACCGGCGAGGTGTGCCACCATCCGCCGGTGACCGGCTCACCCCTCCCCACGGCCTCCCGCCCCGCGCCCACCGGGCGGGGTGAGCGGGCGTGAGCGACCTGGACGCCCGGCCCGCCGAGGCGGGGAACGGGCTGAAGCGCCGGGTCTTCTACGGTTCGGTCGCCGGTGTCCTCGCCATCGCGCTCTGGGCGACGGCGAGCCCGGCCTCGGCCGCCGAGACCATCGGGTCGCTCGTCGGCTGGACCTCCGAGTGGTTCGGCTGGTTCTACATCGCCTTCGCGACCGCGGTGCTCGTCTTCGTGCTGGTCATCGCCTTCTCCCGGTACGGGAAGGTGAAGCTCGGCCCCGAGCACTCCACACCGCGGTTCAGCACGTTCGCCTGGGCGTCGATGCTCTTCGCCGCGGGCATCGGCACCGACCTGATGTTCTTCGCCGTCGCCGAGCCCGTCACCCAGTTCCTGGCGCCGCCGGTGGGGGAGGGTGGGACCCCGGAGGCCGCCGCCGAGGCGACCGTCTGGACGCTGTTCCACTACGGCATCAACGGGTGGGGCATGTACGCCCTGATGGGCATGGCCCTGGCCTACTTCGCCTACCGCATGAACATGCCGCTGGCGATCCGCTCGGTGCTCTACCCGATCTTCGGCAAGCGGGTGCACGGCACGCTGGGCGACGCCGTCGACATCGCGGCGGTCCTCGGCACGATCTTCGGCGTCGCCACCTCGCTGGGCATCGGCGTCGTCCAGCTGAACTACGGGCTGTCGGTGCTGTTCGGCATCCCCGAGGGCCGCGCCGCCCAGCTGGGGCTGATCGCCCTGGCCGTGGGCGTGGCGACGGTGTCGGCGGTCAGCGGCGTCGACCGCGGGATCAAGCGGCTCTCCCAGCTCAACGTCGTCCTCGCGCTCGGCCTGGCCGGTTTCGTGCTGGTCACCGGCAACACCGCGTTCCTGCTCAACGGGCTGGTCCAGAACGTCGGCGACTTCGTCAGCAGCTTCCCCGGCCTGACGACGGAGACCTTCGCCTACGACCGGCCCGACGAGTGGCTGAGCGCCTGGACGCTGTTCTTCTGGGCCTGGTGGATCGCCTGGGCGTCCTTCGTCGGGCTCTTCCTGGCCCGCATCTCGCGCGGGCGGACCATCCGCCAGTTCGTGGCCGGGACGCTGCTGCTGCCGTTCAGCTACATCCTCATGTGGGTGTCGATCTTCGGGAACAGCGCGATCGACCGGATCCGGCAGGGCGACGCGGCGTTCGGCGAGACCACGGTGAACCTCCCGGAGCGCGGCTTCTACACGCTGCTGGCCGACTACCCGGCCTTCCCGTTCATCGCCTCGATCGCGACCTTCGTCGGCCTGCTGTTCTACGTGACGTCCGCCGACTCCGGCGCCCTGGTGATGGCCAACCTCTCCTCGCGCCTCCGCCGCCCCCAGGACGACGCCGCCCCGGGCGTGCGCGTCGTCTGGGCGGTCGCCACCGGCGTCCTCACGGCCGCGATGCTGCTGGTCGGCGGCGTGCCGGCGCTGCAGAACGCGACCGTCATCATGGGCCTGCCGTTCGGCTTCGTGATGGTGCTGGTGATGGTCGGGCTCTACCGTGCCCTGCGCAGCGAGGCCGACCGCGCCGCGCACCGGCACCGCATCGCGCCGTCCGGCCGGCCGGCCGCCCGGCGCCGGGCCCGGCTGCGCCGCCGCCGCACCCCGGGTCCCACGGGACGCGAGCGGGTCGACCAGTACCTGCACGAGACGGCTCGGCCGGCGCTGGCGGAGGCGGCGGCCGAGCTGCGTGCTCGGGACGTCACCTCGGACACGCGGTGGGTGGTCGACGACTCGGGGACGCCCTGCGTCGAGCTGACCGCGGGGGTCGGCGACGGGTCGCCGTTCCGCTACCGCGTCCGGCCGGGCCGGGCTCCCCACTGGGGCGGTGGCGCCCGGCCGTCCTCGGACCCGGCGTCCTCGCAGCTGGCCGTCCACGTCGACGGCGCGGCGAGCTACGACGTCATGAACTTCACGCACGCCCAGCTGATCGACGACGTCATGGACCGCTTCGAGGAGCACGTCGCCGGCGGGGTCGCCCGCGGCTGAGCGGGGCGGCTCAGCGGTCGAGGAAGGACTCGACCACGGGGGCCAGCTCGTCGGCCTCGGTGACCAGCGCGATGTGCCCCCCGGGGTACACGTGCAGCTGTGCCCGGGGGATCAGCCGGGCCATCAGCCGTGCGTTCACCACCGGGATGATCGGGTCGTCGTCCCCGGCGACGACGAGGGTGGGCTGCCGGATGAGCCGCAGGAACGGCAGGCTGCTCCAGCCGGTGCTCGAGGCCAGCTGGTAGTAGTAGCCGCGCTGCGGGCCGACCCGCGTGTGGCTGTGCAGCGCCGCCGCGGCCCGCTCGGGGTCGGTGCGCACCGAGCCGCCGTAGATCCGCCCGGCGACCCGGCGGGCGTACTCCGGGTCGCGGTGCCGCCGGGGGGTGAGCATGTGCGCCAGCACCCGCGGGCTGGCCGGCACCATGAGGGAGCCGGTCGCGGTCGCGGCCAGCACCAACCGCCGGCAGCGGCGCCGGTGCTGCACCGCGAAGTGCTGGGCCAGCCCGCCACCCCAGGACAGGCCCAGGACGTCGACCGGGCGGCTGTGGCCCAGCCGGTCCAGCAGCCCCGCGACCACCGGGCTCAGCGTCGACAGCACGTAGGGGACGACGGGCGGCGGCGAGCCGCCGACGCCGGGGACGTCGAAGCGGATGACGGTGCGCCGCGGGTCCAGCGCGTCGACGAACGGCTGCAGCACCTCCAGGCTGGCGCCGATGCCGTTCATCAGCAGCAGCGGCGGCACCGCCTCGTCGGTGCCCGGCCGCACGGCGGTGCGCAGCGTCCGCCCGCCGATGGTCAGGCTGCGGACGACCTCCCGGCTACTTGTCGAAGACATACGTCCCCGGAGCATCGGCCAGCGGCTCGAGGCCGTCGCCACCCAGCTGCTGGGGCGCGGGGACCTCCTCGCCCGACCGCTCACCGAGCCAGGCCACGTAGTCCGGCCACCAGGAGCCCTTCACCGTCTCCGCGCGGCCGAGCCACTCCTGCGGGTCCGGCGGGGTGGAGGGCGCCACCTGGAACGTCGACCTCGGGTTGCCCGGCGGGTTGACCAGCGAGGCGATGTGGCCGCTGGTCGAGAGCACGAACCGGCTCTCCCCGCCGAGCAGCTGGGTGGTGCGGTAGCAGGCCTGCCACGGGCAGAGGTGGTCGGCGACGCCCGCGGTGACGTAGGAGTCGACGGTGACCGCCGAGAGGTCCACCGGCGTGCCGAGCATCGTGGCCCGGCCCGGCTCGGTCAGCGCGTTGCCCAGCGCCACCTCGATGAAGTCGCGGTGCAGCGCCGCGCTCATCCGCGTGGTGTCGGCGTTCCAGAAGAGGATGTCGAAGTTCGGCGGGGGCTTGCCCTGCAGGTAGTTGTTGACCCAGTAGTTCCAGATCAGGTCGTTCGGCCGCAGCCAGGCGAAGACCTCGGCCAGCTGCGCGCCGTCCAGGTACCCCTTCTTCCGCGAGCGCTCGATGGCGGCCCGCACGGCCTCGGGGTCCATGAGCGCGGACATCGTGCCGGCCCGCTCCCAGTCGAGGACGGTGACGGCGAAGCTGGCCGAGCGGACGCGGTCCTGGCGGCCGGTGGCGGCCAGGTGCGCCAGCACCATCGCGGTGATGATCCCGCCGGAGCAGAAGGCCTGCACGCTCGCCTGGTCCTGGCCGGTGATCCGCTCGACGGCGTCCAGCGCGTCCAGGACCGCCTGGCCGTAGGTGTCCAGGCCCCAGTCGGCGTGCCGCTCGTCGGGGTTGCGCCACACGATCATGAACACCTGCTGGCCGCCGGCCAGGTAGTGCTCCACGATGCTGCGGCCGGGGGCGAGGTCGGTGATGTAGTACTTGTTGATCGTCGGCGGTACGACCACCAGGGGCACCGACCGGACGGTCTCCGTCGTCGGCCGGTACTGGATGAGCTCGAAGACGTCGGTGCGGAACACCACCGCGCCCGGGGTGACGGCGAGGTCCTCACCCACGGTGAAGGCGTCGGGCTCGACCATGGAGGGCACCCGCGGCGGGCTCGCCAGGTCGTGGACCAGGCGCCGCACCCCCTCGACGGCGTTCTTCCCGCCGGTGTCGATGACCGCCTTGAGCGCCAGCGGGTTGAGCACCGGCACGTTGCTGGGGGCCAGGGCGTCGACCAGGTTGGTCGCGGTGAAGCGGATCCGCTCGTCGTCCTGCCAGTCCAGGTGGGCGTCCTCGATGAGCTCCCAGGCCACCCGCGCCGTCGCCAGGTGGGCCTGCATGGTGCGCCGGAGCAGCGGGTTCCCGCTCCAGGCCGGGTCGGCGAACCGCTTGTCCTTCTTGCCCGGCGCCACCTCGGAGCGGCCGATGACGACCTTGCCGAGCTCCCGGGCCAGCTCACCGCCGCGGCGGGCGAGCGTGTCGGGCCGGCGGGCCAGGGCGGCGCCGAACCGCAGCACCGTCCCGGCCGGCGGGATCAGCCGGCGCAGCGGCCCGGCGGCGGCGTCCACGAGCACCATGTCCAGGCCGGTGGCGGCCTCGGTGGCCGGCTCGGCGCTCCCGTCGGCCGGGGGGCCGTCGGGGACGGCGCGCGGCTTCGGCGCGTCGCGCCCCGGGTCGGTCGCGGGCTGGGCCATCGCGGTCTCCTCTCGACGCGCGGCCCCGGGGTGGGCGGCGCCATCCCCCGAGACGCTGGTGTGACCTGGAACACTCAACCACAGGACGCAGGCTGCGGCAGGGGCGCGCCGGACGTCACGCCGCCTCCGGGACCAGTGCCGTGCGGGGTGCGGCGTTCGGCGCCCGCCGCCACGAGCGGTTGTGCCGCCAGAACAGGTAGCAGCCCAGCCCCAGCGGGATGGGGAGGACGTAGCTCAGCGCCCGGAACAGCAGCACCGCGGCCGCCACCTGCGCCCGCGGTCCCCCGGCGGCGGCGAGGCCGGCGATCAGCGCCACCTCCACCACGCCCAGCCCGCCGGGGGTGAGCGGGACGGCGGTGAGCAGGCGCGCGAAGGAGAAGACGACGAGCGCCTCGGCCACGCCGACCTGGTCGGCGCCCACGCCGGTGAAGCGCAGCGCCAGCAGCAGCAGCAGGAACAGCGACAGGTGGCTGACCAGCGTGGCGAGGGTGATCCAGTGCCAGCGCGCCCGCAGCAGCAGCACGGTGCGGTCACGGAACTTCGTCGTCGCCCGGTCCCAGCCCTCCACCGGGCCGCGGCCGAACGGCCGGCGGAGCGCCGTCGCCACCCGTGCGGCGGCGCGGCCGAGCCGGGCCGCCCCGCCGGCGCTGCGGAGCACGACCCCGAGGAGGGCGACGGTCGCCGCGAGGGCGCCGAGCCCCAGGAGCCCGCCGACCACCCGCGCGGCCGAGGGTGGGGCCGAGAACGCCAGGAGGGCCAGGGCCAGAACCGGGAGGCCGAGCTTGGCGAAGTTGTTCCACAGCCCGGCGACCAGCAGCGCCACGGAGGTGCGGGAGCGGGAGAACCCCCACGAGGAGTTCATCGCGTAGGTGAGGCCGACGGCGACCGCCGCCCCGCCGACGACGGTGTTGGAGACGGCGGTCGCGGCCTCGGTGGCCACCGTGGCCTGCCGCAGGGTCAGGCCGGGGGTCGTGGCGACGACGACGAACTGGTAGGTCACCACGTTCCAGCCGGCCGCGAGCAGCAGGGTGGCGACCTCGACCCACGTCATGCCCGTGATCGCCGCCCACACCCCCGAGAGGCTGGTGAACTGGGGCAGGAACCAGGTGAAGACGGCGACGACGAGCCCGGCCGACAGCAGCGGCCCGAGGGCCCGGGCCCACCGCGGACGGCGGGCCCGGCCGCCCACCGGGGCCGCGGTGGCGCTCACCGGTCACCCGCCGGGGGGTCGAGCTCCAGCTCGCCGTCGGTCTGGTCGAGGACGGCCGCCCGCACCTGGTCGCGGGTCACCGCCCCGATGCCCTGCGTCGCCACGGCCAGCGGCTCGGACCGGTTCTCGCCCGACAACCGGAACAGCACGCGCAGGCACCCGCCGGGGAAGACGTAGTAGCGGGTGCCGACGTACCGCGGGCTGACCTGGTCGACCCGCTCCCAACGGCGCATCCCCTCCCGCTCGCTCGGGATCTCCGTGGCGCCGGTCGTGTCGCACGACGCGGTCAGCGCCACCTCGAGCGCGCGCAGCCCGTCGCGGTCGGAGTCCAGCCAGAAGCGCGCGGAGGACTCGGTCGCCTCCAGCCCGGCCAGGCCCCACCCGAGGGGCATCGCCTCCAGGCAGGGCACCCACGTCGCACCGGGCACCGACTGCGCCATGAGGACGACGCCGTTGGCGGGGAGCCCGGCGTCGCCCTCCTCGCACGCCAGCGTCTCCTCGCCCAGCACCACCGGCTGCCCGCAGCCGGCGAGCAGGCCGGCCGCGAGCAGCAGCGGCGCGGCCCGGCGCGCCCGCCCGGTCACAGCGGGGACCCGAGGAGACCCGCCGACACGTAGGCGGCGATCCCGGCGGCGGCGAGGGTGACGACGGTCAGCCCGGCCCGCCGCCAGGTCCAGCGTTGGATGCGCACCGGCGGCAGCCGGAACGGAAGCAGGGCGAGGAACTCCTCCTGCAGGTCCCGCCCCTGCTGGCGGATCATGCGCCGCAGCTGCGAGGGCATGGTCAGCCCGCGGGTGGCGGCGAACGCCTCGGCGATCTCCTCGTCGGAGAACTGCAGCCGCGCCCGCCGGTACACCCGCTCGGCGTCGGTGCGCAGCGCCAGGACCAGCATCATGTTGGCCAGGTCCACCGCCTGCCGCCACGGGCTCGGGCGCACCTCGGCGAACGCGGAGTCGATCAGGTGCAGCGTGCCGTCGCGGACCAGCAGGTTGGCCGGCTTGATGTCCCGGTGGGCCATGCCGATCTCCCACAGCCGGCGCACGATCGCCAGCCCCTGGTCGATGACCGCGTCGTCGACCTCGGCCTCGCCCGCCTCGCGTGCGCCGGAGATGAACTCCGTGACCAGCAGGTACTCCCGCTCCGGCGTGATCTCCACGATGCCCAGCGGCTGCGGGACCGGCAGCCCGCCGTCGCACAGCACCCGCAGCACGTAGTCCTCGTACTGGACGAGCCGCCGGACGCTGTGGAAGGGCTGCTCGTCCTCCAGCCGGCCGTACAGCAGCGTGCGGCCGAGCTTGTACCAGCGGTCGGAGCGCACGTGGGTGGCCGCGTAGAGCTTGCCGAAGACGTGGCTCTCCTCCTCCCCCTGCGGGTCGTGGGCCTTGACGGTGATCCGCAGCGGCGTGGAGCCACCCGAACCGGCCAGGCCGAACGGGGAGACGTCGGTGGCCACCAGCCCCAACTGGTCCTGCAGCGCCCGGACGATGGCCGCTCCCCGCTCACCGGAGACGTCCAGGTGGGCCGGCCGGGCCCGGGTGTAGCGCACCGGGTGCACGGCGTTGGGCGTCAGCAGCCGGAAGGCGGCCAGGGGTGTCGCCACCCCGAGGACCACGCCGGCCAGGACGCCGGTGGGGTGGTCCTGGGCCAGGTAGAGCCGGGAGGCGGCGGTGACGACCAGCAGCCCGCAGACCACCCACTTGCCGATCGTCCGCTTCCGGCCGGGCGGGACGAGGGAGTAGAGGGTGCTGACCAGCAGCGCGGCCAGCACCGTCACCGGGAGCGACGGCATCGCGAACCCGGACCAGTCGCCGAGCACCGCCACCTCGAACGGCCGGGGCCGCTGGAGGGTCACCGTCATCGCGGTGCCGACGTTGACCACGAGCAGGCCCACGCCCAGCCACACCAGCAGGTGCCGCCAGCGGCGGAAGGCGGCGAGCAGGACCAGGTCCGCCAGCCAGATGGCGTGCAGCGCCTTCGCGCCGGCCAGCACGCCCGCGACCTCGGCGACCGCGGTCAGCGCGGGCGTCCGGGTGCTCGCGATCGCCTGGAGGACCCGGGTGTCGGCGACGTCGACGTACCGGATGGTCCCGGTGACCACCACGGCGAGGCAGGCCAGCAGGACCAGCGCGCTGAGCCCCAGCCACCACCTGCCCGACGCCCGGAGCTGGCGGGGCAGCGGCGGCGGTTCGCCGGAGGGGCGGCGACGGCGGCGGACGCGGGCGATCGGGGGC
>NZ_SSXB01000010.1:0-110437 GCF_021698995.1 Blastococcus sp. KM273129
CTTCCTGACCGGCATGATCGTCCACCACCAGGGCGCGGTGGAGATGGCCGCCGAGCTCGGTGAGCAGCTGCTGCATCTCGGCGATCTCGGCGTTCTGGCTGTCGCGGATGGACTCGGCCAGCGCGAGGGCCTCGGCGTTGCGGCCGTTCGCGGACAGCTCGGCGGCCATCTCCACCGCGCCCTGGTGGTGGACGATCATGCCGGTCAGGAAGAGGCGGTCGAACTCCGGACCGGTGGCGGACATCAGCGCGTGCATGTCGTCCGGGGACATCATCCCGCCGTCGCCGTGGTCCATGCTGCCCATGCCCTCGTCCATGTGGCCGCCGTCGGCTCCCCAGTCCCGCAGCCAGCCGGTCATCGTCTCGATCTCGGGACCCTGCGCTGCCTGGATGCGCGAGGCCAGGTCGAGCACGCGGGGGTCGGCGGCGCGGCCTTCGGCCAGCTCGGCCATGGCGATCGCCTGCCGGTGGTGCGGGATCATCTCGCGGGCGAATGCGACGTCGGCGTCGTTGAACTCGGCCTGCGCGGCCGAGGAGCGGGCCGAGGAGGAGCCGTCGTTCATCATCGAGCCGTGCCCGGCCGCGTCGGGGCCGTCGCCGGCGCAACCGGCGAGGACGAGCGAGCCGGCGAGCAGAGCGGCGGCGAGGCCGGTCAGGCGTGCGGTGCTGCGGGTCATGGTGGGTCTCCTGGAGCTGCTGACGTGGAATGTGGGCGTGCGCGTGCACCGCCGCCGGGTCAGCGCGGTCGCTGGGGCGGGGCGGTGGAGGCGGTCGGCCTAGATCCTCAGCAGGCAGAGGGAGTGCAGGTCCGGCGGGCGCAGTGGCGCCAGGCCGGGGGAGACGTGCGTGCGCAGCCGCGCCCACGCCGCCGGCAGCAGCGTCAGCAGGCGGGGCAGCACCAGGGTGAGCAGTACTGCCAACCCGGCGGCGAGCACCGCCAGGCACAGCGCCCACAGGTGGCCGCCGGCAGCGGCCGGTGCGCCGTCGTGCCCGGCGCCGAGCAGGCCGGCCGGCGGGGCGGTCGCGACCGTCGCGGCGGTGCTGTGGACGCTGCCGTGGTCGCTGCTGTGCGCCGAGAGGTCAGGGCTCACCGCGCCAGTGTGCAGACCGCCCTCGGGTGGGCCGGGAAGGGCTGCGGCGATGGCAGCGGCGCCGTGGCCGGGAGCGTGCTCGGTGGCGGCAGTGGTGCACTGCAGGCCGTGCATCGCGAAGACGGCGGCCAGCAGCAGCAGCGCTGTCCATCCTCGTGCCGCCATGCCCACCCCCTTCCTCTGCGAGGCTACGACGCCCGCGGTCACCGGCCGCCGGGCACGGTGCCCGGCGGCGCGGAACCGGTCAGTGCCGGCCGGCGGTGACCTCGGCGACGCTGGCCTCCGGGCGCAGGTCCAGCCGCCGCAGCAGCTGGGCGTTGGAGGCCACGACGACGGTGGACAGGCTCATCAGCAGCGCGCCGACCTCCATCGGGAGGACGAAGCCGACCGGGGCGAGCACACCGGCGGCCAGCGGGACGGCGACGAGGTTGTAGCCGGCGCCGGCCCACAGGTTCTGCTGCATCTTGCGGTAGCTGGCCCCTGACAGCCGGATCACCGACACCACCGCGCGCGGGTCGGAGGAGGCCAGGATGATCCCCGCGGAACCGATCGCGACGTCGGTACCCGCACCGATCGCGATGCCGACGTCGGCCTGCGCCAGCGCAGGGGCGTCGTTGACACCGTCGCCGGTGAAGGCGACGGCCCGGCCCTGGCGCTGCAGGGCGGCCACCTTCTCGGCCTTGTGCTCCGGGCGCACCCCGGCGAACACCTCGTCGATGCCGAGCTCGGCGGCCACCGCGCGGGCGACCGGCTCGGCGTCACCGGTGATCATGACGACGTCGAGGCCGAGCGCGTGCAGGGCCTCGACCGCCTGCCGGGACTCCGGGCGGACCGCATCGGCCAGGGCCAGTGCGCCGGCGATCTGCCCGTCGACGAGGACGTGCAGCACCGTCGCGCCCTCCTCGGCCCACGGGCGGGCGTCGGGCAGCGGGGCCAGGCCGTGCTCGGTGAGCAGGTTGGGGCCGCCGACGGCGACCGTGCGCCCGTCGACGGTGGCGGTGACCCCGACTGCGGCCGACGCGCGGAACTCCGTGGCCGGCGGCACGGGCAGGCCCTGCCGGCGGGCGGCGGCGACGATGGCGCGGGCCAGCGGGTGCTCGCTGTCGGCCTCCGCCGCGGCGGCCAGCGTGAGCACCTCGTCGTCGGTCCGGCCGAGCCCGGTGACGTGGGTGACCGCCGGCTCCCCCTTGGTCAGCGTGCCGGTCTTGTCGAACAGCACGGTGTCCACGGTGCGCATCCGCTCCATCGCCCCGCGGTCCTTGACCAGCACGCCCCCGCGGGCGGCTCGCTCGCTGGAGATCGACACGACCAGCGGGATGGCCAGGCCCAGCGCGTGCGGGCAGGCGATGACCAGCACCGTGATGACCCGGACCAGCGCGCTGTCCGGCGCCCCGTAGAGGCTCCACACGACCGCGGTGATCGCCGCCGCACCGACGGCGAACCAGAACAGCCAGCCGGCGGCCCGGTCGGCGAGCAGCTGCGCCCGGGTGGTCGAGGCCTGGGCCTCGGCGACCAGCCGCTGGATGCCGGCCAGCGCGGTGTCCTCCCCGACGGCGGTGACCCGCACCCGGATGGCGGTGTCGGTGGCCACGGTGCCGGCGACCACGGTGTCGCCGACCCCGCGACGGACCGGCTTCGATTCGCCCGTGATCATCGACTCGTCGACGTCCGCGGTGCCGTCGGCCACCTCGCCGTCGGCCGGCACGCGCCCGCCCGGGCGGACGACCACCACGTCGCCGACGGCCAGCTCGGCCGGCGGCACCGTGATCACCTGGTCACCGACGACCTTCTCCGCCTCGTCGGGCAGCAGCGCGGCCAGCGAGTCCAGCGCCGAGGAGGTCTGCGCCAGCGAACGCATCTCCAGCCAGTGCCCCAGCAGCATGATCACGACCAGCAGCGCCAGCTCCCACCAGAAGTCCAGGTCGTGGGAGAGCACGCCGACCGTGGCGCCCCAGGAGGCGATGAACGCCACGGTGATGGCCATGCCGATGAGCAGCATCATCCCGGGTCTGCGGGCCCGGATCTCACCCACGGCGCCGGTGAGGAACGGCCGGCCACCCCAGACGTAGATCACCGTGCCGAGCACGGGGGAGACCCATCCCAGGCCCGGGAGGTCGGGCAGCGGATAGCCGACGATGCCGGCGAACATGTCGCTGAGCAGCACCGTCGGCACCGCCAGTGCCAGCATGAGCCAGAAGAGCCGGCGGAACATCGCCACGTGGTCGCCGTGGCCGTGCCCCATCCCGTGGCCGCTGTGGTGGCCGTGGTCGGGGCCGGCCTCGCGGTGCCCGTCAGGGGCCGGGTGCGCGGCTGCGCGCAGTGGGTCCTCGACGGTGGGGCGGAGGCCGCCCGCGTCGTCGATGTCGGGCACTCCCTGCCCGTGGGTCCGGTCGTGGCCGTGCACGGGCGCCACCGCGCCGGCGCGTGCGTGGTCGGAACGATCCAGGGGATCTGACATCGCCTGCGACCTCCTGCGTCGAGTGCCTTCGTCGACTCCGGGGATGCCGTTCGGCTGCTCGGGTCGGCGCTGCTGACGTACGCGGTGAACATACCCCCCAGGGGTACCGGTCGCAACGGTCGGTGCGGGGGTGGGCGTGCGCCCGGGCGGGTCCCGGGTGTCACCGACCTCCGTCGGGGGCTGTCGGGGCGCCGGGCGCGGTGGCGTGATCGCTCCCGGTCTGCCCGTCGCGCGAAGGGGGCGGCGTGGTCCCGGTCGCCACCGGGAACGGGAGAGGCCCTGGTCAGCGAACTGACCAGGGCCTCTCCCGTGGGGTGAGTGACGGGGCTCGAACCCGCGACACCCAGGATCACAACCTGGTGCTCTACCAGCTGAGCTACACCCACCGTGACTCCGCCCGGGCGCACCGGCCCGGGGGAACGCGACAACGATACCGGAGGCCGCCACGCGACCTGCCGGGGGAGTCGCCGGGCTCAGGCGGTGCCGGCGTCCCCGGCCGCGAGCAGCCCGGCGAAGGAGCCGATCACGTGGTCGGCGGCCTGCTTGGCCTGGTCGCCGCTGGGGCCGGGCGCCGGCACGAAGAGGGTGCGCCGGTAGTAGGCCAGCTCGCGCACCGACTCGATGATGTCGGCCAGCGCCCGGTGCGCCAGGCCCTTGGGCGGCTGGGCGAAGTACACGCGCGGGAACCAGCGCCGGGCCAGCTCCTTGACCGAGGAGACGTCGACCATCCGGTAGTGCAGGTGGTCGTCGAGCTCGGGCATGTCACGGGCGAGGAAGCCGCGATCGGTGCCGATCGAGTTGCCGCACAGCGGGGCGGTGCGCCGCTCGGGGACGAACCGCTTCACGTAGGCCAGGATCTGCTGCTCGGCCTCGGCGACGGTGAGCGTGGCGGCCCGGACGGCGTCGGTCAGCCCCGACTTCGCGTGCATCTCGGCCACGAACTCGGTCATGCCGTCCAGGTCGGCGTCGTCGGCGGAGATGACCAGGTCCAGGCCCGGGTCCAGGACGTTGAGCTCCGAGTCGGTGATGAGCACCGCGACCTCGATCAGCTTGTCCCTGGTGAGGTCCAGCCCGGTCATCTCGCAGTCGATCCAGACCAGGTGCCCTGCGCTCTCCGCCACGTCGCCCGACAGTACGCACCGCTCGCCACGACCGCCCCGATCACCCCTCGTGTCGACGCGCTTCCCAGCCGCTGCGACGGCGCGGCGCGGACGGCCCGGTTTCGGTGCACGCGCCCGTTAGGGTCGCCCGAACGCCCGCCGTCAGGAAGCCCTCCCGTGTCCTCTGCACCCGCACCCGCCGCCACCCCCGTGCCCCAGGCGCCGGGCACGCTCCGCGCGGGCCTGGCCCACCCGATCGCCCTGGTGCGGTGGCTGTGGGCGGCCTACGTGACCCCGGGCCGGCCCGGGCGGCCCACCGGGCAGATCGAGCTGCGGTGGATCTACACCGCCTGGCTGGCGGCCTTCCTGCTGAAGATGCTCGGCTCCTCGTGGGACGTCTCCTGGCACTTCAAGTGGCTGCGCGACGACCTCGCGCCCCCGCACCTGCTCAACACCGTGGGCACCGCCGTCGTCGTCGCCCTGGTGCTGTTCCACAGCTACACCGGATACGGCGTGGACCGGCGCGCGCTGCGCTGGATGCAGGCCGGCACCGCGACCTTCCTGGTCGCCATCCCGGTCGACCTGGTCAACCACCGGATCAACGGCCTGGACATCACCAGCTGGAGCCCCAGCCACGCGCTGCTCTACCTGGGGACGGCGATCATGCTGGCCGGCGCGCTCCGCGGCTGGTGGCTGTACGCCGCGCCGGGCCGCACCCGCGACCTCGTCTCGCTGGGGCTCTGGCTGTTCTTCGTCGAGAACGTGCTCTTCCCGAACCAGCACCAGGAGTACGGCGTGCTGTCGCTGGAGGCGTACGACGCCGGGCGGACGACGGCCGAGCCGTCGCTGCTGGACTTCGCGGCCGCGCAGGGCCAGTCGCCGGCGATGTTCATGCTGCCGGTGCCGTCGTGGGTGCACCCGGCGTGGCTGGTGTGCGCCGGCCTGCTGGCGCTGCTCGTCGCCCGCCGGGTCGTGGGGGTGCGCTGGACGGCGACGCTCGTCGCCGTGGGCTACCTGGGCTACCGCGGTGCCATGTGGCTCGGGCTGGTGGCGCTGGACTTCCCGCCGTCGGTGCTGCCGGTGGTGCTCCTCGTGGGGGCGGCGCTGGTCGACGTCGCCGTGGACCGGCGGGTGCCCGGCTGGCTGGCCGGCCCGGCGGTGGCCGCGGCGGTGTACGCCGCCGCTTTCCCGCTCCAGCAGCTGGGGCTGCTGCCGCCGTGGAACTGGTGGTCCGTGCTGCCGGTGGCGGTGGCGTCCGCCGCGCTGTGGGCGTCGGTCGACGCGCTGGCCGGCAGCGCCTGGCTGGCGCGCTGGCGCACCGCCGAGGAGCCGGCTGCCACGGCTGTCCCGGCCTGAACCCGCCGCCGCTCCGCGCGCCGCGGAGCCGTCGCGCCGATGACGTAGCGTCGTCGTCGGCTGCCCGCGGCCGTCGCCGCCGGTCGGCGGTGGCGCGGCCCCGACCGCAGAACCCGACCGCCCGGAGGACGACGTGCTGGTCCTGACCCCGGCGCCGCTGGAGACGGCGGGTGAGCGGGCGTTCTTCGGGGAGCTCGCCCGGTGGGACACCGGCCCGTCGGTCCGCGCCGCGGTCGTGGCGTCGCTCCCGCTGGTCGACGAGCCGCTCGGCCGACGCCAGTGCGACGCGGTCCTGCTGGTGCCCGAAGGCCTCGCGGTGATCCGCGTGGTCGAGGTGCTCCGGCAGTCCGGGGCGGTGACGGCGAAGCCCGAGGGGCCGTGGACGATCGCCGGCGGGTCCGGCCCCGAGCAGGTG
This sequence comes from Blastococcus sp. KM273129, assembly GCF_021698995.1. Taxonomy (NCBI): domain Bacteria; kingdom Bacillati; phylum Actinomycetota; class Actinomycetes; order Geodermatophilales; family Geodermatophilaceae; genus Blastococcus; species Blastococcus sp. KM273129. The sequence continues at coordinate 6,420 of NZ_SSXB01000010.1, forward strand.
CTGCACCTCGCCGGCGGTGGCTCCTCACCGCTCGACGGGCTGATGGCCGCCGGCATGGACACCGCCCTGAAGCTGCGCCGGGCCGGGCTGGAACCCGGCCGGATCGCCCGGCTCACGGTGCTGGTCGGCGAGATCACCGGGCTGGTCCCGGCCGACGGCGATCTCGGCGAGGGCGACCTGGTCGCCACGCTCGACCCCCGCTCGCTGCTGCTGGCCTTCGCCCGCGCCTCGCGGCACGCCGGCGTCGGCAACCCCCGGCTCTGGACCACCGCCGACGTGCGGGCGGCCCTGGCGGCGCTGGAGCTGCCGGGCCGCGGCCCCACCGTCGAGGACCTCAACGGCGAGGCCTTCCCGTACTCGCCCTACGTGCTGCGCCGCCCCCAGCTGCTCACCCCGGCGGCGATGGCCGCCGCACCGGTGGTCGCCCCGCCGCCGCTCGACCCGCCGGACGCCGGCGAGCCCGGAACGGGTGCCGGCGAGGGCTCCGAGGGGCGCGCGGGCGAGGCGCTGAGCGCCACGGCGGTCGCCCGGGCGGTCGCCGCCTCGGTGGCCTCCGCGCACGCCGCGGCCGTGGCGGCCGCCGCGCCGACGGGGCAGCGCGACACCGTGGAGGTCGGCGGTGCGCCGGCCCCGCCGCGTACCGGTACGGGCGTGCCCGGCCGCCCCGACGCCGGGGATGCCGAGCCGCCGGTGCCGACCGGGCCGCGCACGGCGGTGCTCCCGGTCGCGTCGCCGGCCGACCGGCCGGCGGCCGGGGGACCGCCCGCCGAGCCGTCCGCGCGGCCGCCGCTCTCCCCGGCGTGGGGTGCCACCGCCTCGGGTCGGGGAACCGACCGGACGCCCGCCGACCGCCGCCGGACCGCCGTGCTGGCCGCGGCGGTGGCAGCGGTGCTGGTCGCCTGCGTCCTCGGCGCCTGGCTGCTGTCCGGCGACGAGCCGGCCGGCGACGACGCCGCGGGTGGCGCGACCGCCGAGGTCCCCGTCGCCGGCCCCACGCCCGGCGAGGTGCGCGAGGTGGACGGCACCGCCTTCACCGTGGAGGCGGTGCAGGTCGACGACACCTGCGTCCGGCACTCCTACGGGGAGGTGGCCGGCTTCTTCACCGCGAGCGACTGCGTCGGGCTCTCGCGGGCGCTGTACTCGGCCCAGGTGGAGGGGATGCCGGTCGTGGTCTCGGTCTCCCGGGTGGCCATGGCCGACGACGCCGCAGCCCGCGCGCTGCGTGCGCTCACCGACCGGAACGGCAGCGGGAACGTCAGCGACCTGCTCCGCGAGGGGGTCACGTTCGACGGCGCCCCGGCGGCGCTGCGGTCGGCGCAGTACGCGAGCGCGGTCTCCGGCTCCACCGTCACCGTCGTCGAGAGCGCGTGGTCCGGAGCGGGCGCGGGCAGCACGGCGGCGCTGGACGAGGCGGCCTCCGACGGCCTGGCCCTGCCGGTGCCGCCTCCCGGATGAGCGGGGCCGGGTCCTGCGTCAGGCGGTGGCCGCTGCCCAGGCCATGGCGCGGAGCAGCTCGCCCATCGCGGGCCGGTCGAGCCGGCCCGCGCTGTGCGGCGTGGAGTTGATCAGACCGAAGACGGCGTGGGCCCGGGCGCGGCAGGCCGCCGCCTCGGCGTCGGGGTGCACCCGCGCGAGCACGGCCACCCACACCTCGACGTAGCGACGCTGCAGCCGGCGCACCTGGGCCGCCTCGGCATCGGGCAGCGAGGTGAGGTCCCGGTCGTGCACGACGATGAGCGCCGGGTTGTCCAGCGCGAACTCGACCTGGAAGCCGATGAGCGCGCGCAGCTGGCCGGCCGGGTCGCTGCCGGCGGCGGCCACCCGCTCGCGCCCGCCGTCGGCGAGCCGCGCGCTGATCCGCAGCAGCATCTCGGCGAGCATCGCGTCCTTGCTGGCGAAGTGCCGGTAGATCGCCGGCCCGGTCACCCCGACCGCCGCCCCGACGTCGTCGACGCCCACCGCGCGCGAGCCGCGCTCGGCGAACAGCCGGGCGGCGGCCTGCAGGATCTGCTCGCGGCGCGACGGGCGGGTGGCGTCGGCGTGCAGCGCGCTGTCCTGGGCGGGGGAGCCCGGCTCCAGGCCCGTGCCGGCCGACGTCATGCCGGCGATGCTAGCCCGACCGTGAACACGCGTTAACCCCTCGACCCGGAGGGGTGGACCGCGACCGTGAACCGTGGTTAACCTCTGCCACGTGGATGCACCGGTGCTCTCCCACGCCTCGCCGGCCGACCCGGCGAGCGCCGCCCGCAACGCCGCGGCGCACGCCGATCTCGTCGCCGACCTGGCCGGCGAGCTGCGGAGCGTCGCGCTGGGCGGCGGTGAGCGGGCGCGCGAGCGGCACACCGCCCGCGGCAAGCTGCTGCCCCGCGAGCGGGTCGACGCGCTGCTGGACCCCGGCAGCCCGTTCCTCGAGCTCTCGCCGCTGGCCGCCCACGGCATGTACGACGGCGACGCACCGGCCGCCGGCATCATCACCGGCATCGGCCGCATCTCCGGCCGCGAGTGCGTCGTCGTCGCCAACGACGCCACGGTCAAGGGCGGCACCTACTACCCGATGACGGTGAAGAAGCACCTGCGGGCCCAGGAGGTGGCGCTCCAGAACCGGCTGCCGTGCATCTACCTGGTCGACTCCGGCGGCGCCTTCCTGCCGATGCAGGACGAGGTCTTCCCCGACCGGGAGCACTTCGGCCGGATCTTCTACAACCAGGCGAACCTCTCGAAGGCCGGGATCGCGCAGATCGCCGCCGTCCTCGGCTCCTGCACCGCCGGTGGCGCCTACGTCCCCGCCATGAGCGACGAGGCGGTGATCGTCCGGGAGCAGGGCACGATCTTCCTGGGCGGGCCGCCGCTGGTGAAGGCGGCGACCGGCGAGGTGGTCACCGCGGAGGACCTGGGTGGGGGAGACCTGCACAGCCGGGTCAGCGGGGTCACCGACCACCTGGCCGACGACGACGCGCACGCCCTCCAGATCGTCCGGCAGATCGTGTCGACGCTGGGCCCCCGCGAGCCGCGGCCGTGGGACGTCGAGCCGGTCGAGGAGCCGGTGCACGACCCGGCGTCGGTCTACGAGGTCGTGCCGCCGGACCCGCGCACGCCCTACGACGTGCGGGAGGTCGTCGCCCGGCTGGTCGACGGCTCCCGCTTCGCCGAGTTCAAGCCGCTCTACGGGCAGACGCTGGTCACCGGCTTCGCCCGGCTGCACGGGCACCCGGTGGGGATCGTCGCCAACAACGGCGTGCTGTTCGCCGAGTCCGCGCTCAAGGGGGCGCACTTCATCGAGCTGTGCGACCGCCGGAAGATCCCGCTGCTCTTCCTGCAGAACATCACCGGGTTCATGGTGGGCCGCGACTACGAGGCCGGCGGGATCGCCAAGCACGGCGCGAAGATGGTCACCGCCGTCGCCTGCGCCCGGGTACCGAAGCTCACCGTGGTCATCGGTGGCTCGTTCGGCGCGGGCAACTACTCGATGTGCGGCCGGGCCTACTCGCCCCGGTTCCTCTTCACCTGGCCCAACGCGCGCATCTCCGTCATGGGCGGGGAGCAGGCCGCCTCGGTGCTGGCCACCGTCCGCCGCGACGGGTTCGAGGCCCGCGGCGAGCAGTGGCCGGCCGAGGAGGAGGAGGCCTTCAAGGCGCCGATCCGCGAGCAGTACGAGTCGCAGGGCCACCCGTACTACGCGACCGCCCGGCTGTGGGACGACGGCGTGATCGACCCCGCGCACACCCGCACCGTGCTCGGCCTCGCGCTGTCCGCCTGCGCGAACGCGCCGCTCGAGGAGGTCGGCTATGGCGTCTTCCGCATGTGACCGCCCCGGCCATTCGTGCACATCCGGCCGCGTGGTCGGGGAGGGGTGAGCCGGGTGTTCGACACCGTCCTGGTCGCCAACCGCGGCGAGATCGCCGTCCGCGTCATCCGCACGCTCCGCGCGATGGGCATCCGCTCGGTCGCCGTGCACAGCGAGGCCGACGCCGGCTCGCTGCACACCCGGCTGGCCGACGTCGCCGTCCCCATCGGGCCGGCCCCGGCCGCGCAGAGCTACCTCTCCGTCGAGCGGGTGCTGGACGCCGCGGCCCGCACCGGCGCGCAGGCGGTGCACCCCGGCTACGGGTTCCTGTCGGAGAACGTGGAGTTCGCCCGGGCCTGCGAGGCGGCGGGCATCGTCTTCATCGGCCCGCCGGTCGCCGCGATCGAGGCGATGGCCGACAAGATCCGCGCCAAGCAGACGGTGATGGCCGCCGGGGTGCCGGTCGTGCCGGGCCGGACCGAGCCCGGCATGAGCGACGCCGAGGTCACCGACGCCGCCGTCGCCGTGGGGTTCCCGGTGCTGCTCAAGCCCAGCGCCGGCGGCGGCGGCAAGGGCATGCGGGTGGTGCGGTCCAAGGACGAGCTGCCCGACGCGATCGCCGGGGCGCGGCGCGAGGCGAGCGGCTCCTTCGGCGACGACACGCTGCTCGTGGAGCGCTACGTCGGCAACTCCCGGCACATCGAGGTGCAGGTGCTCGGCGACGCCCACGGCACCGTGATCCACCTCGGCGAGCGCGAGTGCAGCCTGCAGCGGCGGCACCAGAAGGTGATCGAGGAGGCGCCGTCCCCGCTGCTGGACACCGCGATGCGCGCCTCGATGGGGCGCGCCGCGGTCGAGGCGGCGAAGGCCGTCGGCTACACCGGCGCGGGCACGGTCGAGTTCATCGTGGACGCCGACCGGCCCGGCGACTTCTTCTTCCTGGAGATGAACACCCGGCTGCAGGTCGAGCACCCGGTCACCGAGATGGTCACCGGGCTGGACCTCGTGGAGCTGCAGGTGCGGGTGGCCGCGGGGGAGCCGCTGCCGATCGGCCAGGGCGACGTCTCCCTGGACGGGCACGCCATCGAGGCCCGGCTCTACGCCGAGGACCCGGCCCGCGGCTTCCTGCCCCAGGCGGGCACCGTGCTCGGGCTGGCCGAGCCCACCGGCCCCGGCGTCCGCGTCGACAGCTCGCTGGCCGTCGGCGGGCGGGTGGGGACCGACTACGACCCGATGCTGGCCAAGGTCATCGCCTGGGCGCCCGACCGGGAGACCGCGCGGGCGCGGCTGGTGGGGGCGCTCGGGCACACCGCCGTCCTCGGGGTGACGACGAACGCCGCCTTCCTGCGCGCGCTGCTCACCGACCCCGACGTCGTCGCCGGCCGGCTGGACACCGGGCTGATCGAGCGGCGCGGCGAGGAGCTGACCGCCGCCGGGGAGCCGCCGGCGCACGTCTACGCGGCCGCGGCGCTCGCGCTGCTGGTGGAGTCCGAGCCGGCCGGACCCGTCGTCGACCGCTGGGACGTGCCCGACGGCTGGCGGCTGGCCGAGCCCGCGTGGACGGTGCGGCGCCTCCAGGTGGCCGGCGCCGACCCGGTGACCGTGCGGGTGCGCGGCCGGTCCGCCGACGCCGAGGTGGCCGTGGGTGACGCGGCCCCGGCCCCGGCGCGGGCGGTGCGGGACGGCGACCGGCTGGTGGTCACCTACGGCGGCGAGTCGTCGTCCTACGTGCTCGTGCACTCCGGCGGCACGGTGTGGCTGGCGGCGGGCGGCCGGGTGACGGCGCTCCGGGAGCACGAACGCCTGGCGAGCTCCGCCGGGCAGGCCGGGGGCGACGGCGCCGTCACCTCGCCCATGCCGGGCACGGTGACGGTCGTGCGCGCCTCCGTCGGTGACGCGGTCGAGGCGGGCACCCCGCTGCTCGTCGTCGAGGCGATGAAGATGGAGCACGTGCTCACCGCCCCGATCGCGGGGACGGTGGCCGAGCTCGGAGTGACGGCGGGCCAGACGGTCGCGCTGGACGAGCGGGTGGCCCTGGTGACCCCGGCGGCCGGCGCTCCCGATCAGCAGGAGAACTGATGTTGGACTACCGGCTCAGCGACGAGACCGAGGCGCTGCGGAAGACCGTGCAGGAGTTCGCCCACGAGGTGATCGCCCCGCAGATCGGGGAGTTCTACGAGAAGGACGAGTTCCCGACGGAGATCGTGCGGCAGATGGGGGAGATCGGGCTGTTCGGCCTGCCCTTCCCGGAGGAGTACGGCGGCGCCGGCGGGACCTACTTCGACCTGTGCGTGGCGCTCGAGGAGCTGGCGCGGGTCGACAGCTCGATGGCGATCACCGTGGAGGCCGGCGTCTCGCTCGGCGCGATGCCGATCTACCGGTTCGGCACCGAGGAGCAGAAGCGGGAGTGGCTGCCCCGGTTGTGCACCGGGGAGGCGCTGGGGGCGTTCGGGCTGACCGAACCCGGCGGCGGGTCCGATGCCGGCGCGACACGCACCACCGCGCGCCTGGAGGACGGTCACTGGGTGATCAACGGCTCCAAGGCCTTCATCACCAACTCGGGCACCGACCTGACGGCGCTGGTGACGGTGACCGCGGTGACCGGCACCCGGCCGGACGGCGGCAAGGAGATCTCGGCGATCATCGTGCCGTCGGGGACGCCGGGGTTCACCGTCGGCCAGCGGTACTCGAAGGTCGGCTGGAACGCCTCGGACACCCGCGAGCTCTTCTTCGACGACTGCCGCGTGCCCGAGGGGAACCTGGTCGGGGCCCGGGGCCGCGGCTACGCGCAGTTCCTGTCGATCCTCGACGAGGGGCGGATCGCGATCTCCGCGCTCTCGGTCGGGCTGGCCCAGGGGTGCGTGGACGAGTCGGTGAGGTACGCGGCGCAGCGGGAGGCGTTCGGCCAGCCGATCGGGCGCAACCAGGCGGTGCAGTTCATGATCGCCGACATGGAGGTGCGGGCCTCCACCGCGCGGCTGGCCTACTACCGGGCGGCGGAGAAGATGCTGCGCGGCGAGCCGTTCAAGCGGGAGGCCTCGATCGCGAAGCTGTACAGCTCCGAGGTCGCGATGGACAACGCCCGCTACGCCACCCAGGTGCACGGCGGCTACGGGTTCATGAACGAGTTCCCGGTGGGCCGCTTCTACCGTGACGCGAAGATCCTCGAGATCGGCGAGGGCACCAGCGAGGTGCAGCGGATGCTCATCGCCCGGGACCTCGGCGTCGGCTGAGTCGACGGCCGCAGGCGTGCCGCGGCGTCAGCGCACGGCCGTCGATCCGGCGCCTGCGCGGCTCAGCGCGCGGGCGGTCTCCCACACCGGCCAGCCGAGCAGCCAGGTGACCGCGACGATGCCCACCGGGGCCAGCGGGCCCCACAGCGGGGAGTCGTCCACGCCCGGCCCGGTGACCGCGGCCAGCCCGGCGAGCACCCCCGCGGCGACGGCGGCGCCCAGCAGGAAGAGGCCGTAGTCGCGCCACTCCTTGCGCACCCGGGCCGACGTGCCGGACGGCGGCGCCGGGGCGGGCGGGGGGCCGCCGGCGAACCGGTGGGCCACCCGCACGTCGGCCCAGCGGACGAGGTCGTGGCCGAACGCCACGGAGAAGCCCAGGTAGAGCGCGGCCAGCCCGTGGGTGGCGTCCGGCGCGGCACCGCTGCCCAGGTCGACGGCGGTCAGCACCAGCAGGACGGCGTCGACCAGAGGCACGCCGAGCAGCAGCGCGCCGCCCAGCCGGGGACGGCGGAGCACGTACCGGGTGAGCAGCCCCGCGGCCAGCACGACCCAGAAGCCGATCTCGCACGCGATGATCGCGACCAGCACGGAGCACTCCCTCGATCCAGCACGGTTGTACCGCTACCGTAGCAGTACGACTGTGCTAAAACGGGTGCGTGCCACGGGAGGTCGATCGGGACGCGCGCCGCCGGGCGCTGGCCGAGGCGTTGTGGCGGGTCGTCCGTCGCGACGGCATCGACCGGGTCTCGGTGCGCACGGTGGCGGCGGAGGCGGGCACCAGCCCCGGCGCGCTGCGCCACTGGTTCCCCAGCCAGGACGACCTCGCGGCGTTCGCGCTGGAGACGGTGGTCGAGCGGGTGGCGCACCGGCTCGCCGACCGTCTGCCGGGGATGGGGCCGCGGGACGCCGCGCTGTACCTGCTGGAGCAGCTGCTGCCCCTGGATGCGGAGCGCCGCGAGGAGACCGCGGTCTACCTCGCCTTCCTCGGTCGCCCGCAGACGGAGGAGCGGCTGCGCCGCATCCGGTCGGCCGCCGAGGAGGGCAGCCGGCTCGCGGTCGCGTCCGCGCTGCGGATGCTCGCCGAGGCTGGCGCCCTCGGTGGCCGCGATCCTGACGGGGAGGTCGACCGGCTCTACGCACTGGTCGACGGCCTCGCGCTGCACGGCACGCTGTGGCCGGAGCGGTTCCCCGCCGCGGACCTGCGCCGGGTGCTGCACGAGCACCTGGCCTCGCTCGCCGGCTGAGTCGCCGCAGGGGACGAGCTGCACCGCGCCGGGTCGAGCCCCGTGCGCCCACGACTCGACCCGTCCTGGCCCGGCTCGACCCGCCGGCCGTCTCCGTCCGGCTCAGCGGCGGGCGAGCTCGGCGGCCAGGGGGTCCAGGCCCAGCTGGCCGAGGGCGAGGACGTCGCGGTGCCACTGCGCCAGGTCGAACGCGTCGCCCGCCCGCCGCCGGGCCTCCTCGCGGCAGGTGAGGAGCACCCGCTCGCCGACCTTGTAGACCGGCGCCTGCCCGGGCCAGCCGAGGTAGCGGTGCAGCTCGTCCACGCGCATGGCGTCATCCATGCTCACGTGCCGGCGCAGGAAGGCCAGGGCGACGTCGTAGTCCCACCGTGCGCCCGCCGCCGCACCCGCGGGGATCGGCAGGTCCAGGTGCAGCCCGATGTCGAGCACGACCCGCGCGGCCCGCAGCTCCTGGGCGTCGAGCATGCCCAGCCGGTCGCCCGGGTCGTCGAGGAAGTTGAGCTCGCCCATCAGCCGCTCGGCGTAGAGCGCCCAGCCCTCGGCGTTGCCCGAGCAGGAGCAGAGCAGCCGCTGCCACCGGTTGAGCCGTTCCGCGTCGTGCACCGCCTGGCCGATCTGCAGGTGGTGGCCCGGCACGCCCTCGTGGAAGACGGTCGTGGTCTCCCGCCAGGTCGTCATCTCGTCGACGCCCTCGGGCAGCGACCACCACATCCGGCCCGTCCGGCTGAAGTCCTCGCTGGGGGCGGTGTAGTAGACCCCCTCGCCCGAGGTGGGGGTGAGCCGCCCCTCGATGCGGCGCACCGGCCCCGGGATGTCGAAGTGCACGCCGTGCAGCGCGGCCACCGCGCGGTCGGCGGTCTCCTGCAGCCAGGCCTGCAGCGCGTCGCGGCCGCGGATGATCCGCGCCGGGTCGGCGTCGAGGGCCGCCATCGCGCCGGCCACCCCCGCGCCGGGCGCGATCTCCTCGGCCACCCGTTCCTTCTCGGCGACGATGCGGGCGAGCTCGGCCCAGCCCCAGTCGTAGGTCTCGTCGAGGTCCAGCCGCGCGCCGGTGTGGTACCGGGACTCCACCAGGTAGCGGTCGCGCCCCACGCCGTCGGCCTCGGGCGCCAGCGGCAGCAGCACCCGCTCGAGGTGCCCGGCGAACCCCAGCAGCGCGCCCGACGCCCGCTCGGCGCCGTCGGCGAGGTCGCGGCCCAGGGCGCTGCGGGCCTCCACCGGCGCCTCGCGCGCCAGCCGGGTGAAGAAGCCGGGCCGCTCGGGGGTGCCCGCCCACTGCCGCGCCCGCTCGGCCGCCAGCCGCACCTGCCGGGCGGCGGAGGCCCGGCCCCGGTCGGCGGCGACGCCCAGGCCGCGGGCGTACCCGAGCAGGGCCGCGGGCATCGCCGCCAGCCGCACCGCGACGGCGGACCAGTCCTCGTCGGACTCCGTGGGCATCAGGTCGAACACCTCGCGGAAGCCCTGCAGCGGGCTGTCGACGGTGTTCAGGTCCGCCTGCGCGTAGCCGGCGTCGTAGCGGTCGAGCTCGGCACCGAGCCGCTCCACCATGGCGCTGCGGGCGATCTCGTCCCGCCGGTCGACCGGCTCCAGCGCCTCGGCCTGCGCCCGGGTGCGGCGCAGCAGTTCGGCGTGCGCGGCGTGCCCGTCGGTGCTCAGGTCCGGCCACCGGTCGTCGTGCCCCCGCACCCCGATGTAGGTGGCGACCACCGGCTGCGCCGCCGCGTAGCTGTCGACGAAGCCGTCGGCGAGCAGGTCCAGCGGGGACGGCGGGCGCGCGGGGGGAGCGGTCACCGGGCTCACGCTATCCCGGTGCGGGGGCGGTGCCCGCTAGGCGGTGACGTCGACGAGCACCTTGCCGACGGCGCCGTCCCGCACCGCCTGGTGGGCGGCGGCGGTCTCGGCGAGCGGGTGCACGTGCAGCGGGAGGCCGGCGTCCTCGCCGACCCGGATCGCGCCCTCGGCGACCGCGGTGGCGACGTCCTCGATGCCGAGCACCTTGGCCCGCTCGGGCTCGGTGTAGACCAGCACGAACTGCCAGCGGGCGTTCGGCCCCATCTGCGCGCGCACCGGCACGGTCACCTCCGCGCCGCCGTCGTCCGCGTACATGGCGACCGCGCCGTGCATCCCGATCACCTGCGCGTCGACGGCGGCGTTGACCGCTGCCGAGACCTCGACGATCGCGTCCACGCCCTTCGGGGCGATCTTCCGCACCTCGGCGACGACGTCCTGCTGCCGGTAGTCGACGACGTGGTCGGCGCCGGCCGCGGCCGCGAGCTGCGCCTTGCGCGGGCTGCTCACCGTGGCGATGACCGTCGCATCGGCCCAGCGGGCGAGCTGGATGGCGGCGTTGCCCACCGCGCCGGCGCCGCCCTGCACCAGGACGGTGTGGCCGGTGAGTGCCCCGGCGCCCAGCCGGTCGGGGAGGGACTCGGCGACGGTCAGGCAGCGGTGCGCGGTGAGGAACGGGATGCCGAGAGCGGCGCCCAGCTCGAACGGCGTCTGCTCGCCCAGCAGGACGACGTGCCGCGCGGGGACGACGGTGAACTCCGCGGCGGTCCCCCAGGGGCGCTGCCAGGCGGCCTCCCAGATCCACACCCGCTGGCCGAGCATCGCCGGGTCCACGCCCTGTCCGACGGCGTCGACGGTGCCGGAGCCGTCCTGGTTGGGCACCTGCCCGTCCGGGCCGGGCTGCGCGTTCGTGCGCGACTTCCAGTCGGTGGGGTTGACGCCGGAGAAGGCGACGCGGACCCGCACCTCGCCGGGGCCGGGGCGGGGCACCGGGCGGTCGGTCAGCTCCAGGACGTCGGGGCCACCGGGACGGGTGTAGGAGATCGCGCGCACGCAGCGCCCGCTACCCGGCACCGGGCGATCGATGCGTCAGCCGGGCGGGGCGTCGTCGTCCGTCGGCCACTCCGGGAGCGGCAGGCCGGACACGGTGAGCAGCCGCTCGACGGTCTGCTCCACGACCTCGTCGGTCGGCGGGACGCCGCCGGGCGAGGCCATCAGCCGGCGCACCTCGGCCGGCTCGAGCTCCGTGCCCACCGCGTCGCGGACCCACCGCGCGTAGCCCTCGGCCTCGGCGTCGACGTCCACGGGGGCGGAGGCGTCGGGCTCGTCGAAGTAGACGCGGGGCTCGTAGCCGAGGAAGAAGCGGCCGCCGGAGGCGTCGGCGGCGCGGTAGTCCACGGTGGCGATGTCGCTGTCGTGCACGTCGACCATGAGGAACGGCACCGCGGTCGGCCGTCCCGTGCGCCAGCGCCCCTCGCTGTAGACGAGCGTGCCGAAGTACCCCATGACCCGAGGCTAACCGCCCGAGCCGGCGCCGGACCGCCGCGCCGGCAGGCCCGGTCTCACGGCCCCGCGCTCACGACCGACCCGTCGAGCGGTTCCCGCCACTACTCTCCGGCGATCCGGGTGGCGCTCCTGCGGGGGCCGAGGGCGAGGAGCCAGGCGTGGACGGACGGCGGATCCTGAGGGCGCTGGCCGTCGGCATCGCGGCGGCGGTGCTCGGCGGAGCGGTCGGGGCCGTGCTGACGCGGGGGCTGATGCGGCTGGTCGCGCTCGTGGCCGAGGGCGATCCGGCCTTCACCTGGAGCGGCCTGGCCTTCATCGCGATCTTCTACGTCGTGTTCCTGGCCCCCGGCGCCGTCGCGCTGGCCTGGAGGCGGTCCCGCTGGTCGCTGGCCGTGCTGGCTCTCGGCGCGGTCGCCATCCCGGTCCAGGCGGCCGGGATCGCGCAGAGCGACCTCGAAGGCGTCGGCCCGCTGAGCGCCGGCCGGTGGATCGCGCTCACCGCGCTGTTCGTGGCCGTGGCAGTCGTGTACGCGTTCCAGGCGGTGCTCGTCCACCGGGTGGCGTGCTCGGGTGGGCGGGATCGAGGGCACGAGCCGGCGGCGCGGCTCACAGCTGCGTGAGCGACCCCGGCGGCAGGTTGACGACGACGGCCTCCTGGCTGCTCCGGGCGAGGACCACGACCGCCTCCTCGTCGCCGGGGTTCTCCTCCCGGTGCGGCGTCCAGGGCGGCACGAAGACGTAGTCGCCCGGCTCCGGGGTCAGCCGCACCTCCTCGCCGTCGCGGGCGAACACGAACACCGGCCGGCCGGAGACGACGTAGATGCCGGTCTCGGAGTCGCCGTGGTGGTGGTTGGCCGAGGCGGTGCCGGGCGCGACGTGGGCCTGGCCCATCCAGACCTTCTCCGCGCCCACGGTCTTCCCGGACACGGCTTCCTTGCGGGTCATGCCGCTGCTCTGGCCGGTGTCGGTGGAGAGCCCGGCCGCCGGGATGTGGCGCAGCGGCGCGTGCCAGTCGTCGTTGCCGGCCTGTGCCGTGTCCTCTGCCATGTGCGGACGCTAGCGCTCCCGGTCGCGGCGGTGCCACCGGCCGGCGTGCGGGTCCGACGGACGTGCGGCCCGGGTCCAACGCCCGTGGTCCGGCGCGGTGCCGGCCAGCAGCGTGGGCAGCCTCAACCCGACGTCGACCGGAGGTGCCCGTGATCCCCGTCAAGCAGGCCGCCGAAGAGTTCCTCGGCCACCGGCGCATCGCCGTGACCGGCGTGTCCCGGTCGGCCAAGGACCACGGCGCCAACGTCGTCTACAAGCGGCTGCGCGAGCGCGGCTACACCGTGTTCGCCGTCAATCCGAACGCCGAGCAGGTCGAGGGCGACACCGCCTACCAGGACCTCGGGTCGGTCCCCGGGGGAGTGGAGGCGGTGGTGATCGGCACCAGCCCGGCGCACGCGGAGGAGACGATGCGCGAGGCCGTGGAGCTCGGCATCGGCCGCGTCTGGATGCACCGCGGGCCTGGTGCCGGCAGCGTGTCCCCCGAGGCGGCGCGGTACGGCCGCGAGCACGGCGTGACGGTGATCGACGGCGGCTGCCCGTGCATGGTCGGCCCGACCGCCGACTTCGGGCACAAGGTCATGCACGCGTTCGGCGTGGGGCACATGCCCAAGCGCGTGTGAACCAGGCGGGATGATCGGCAGGTGCGGCGCAGGGTGCTGGTGGGTGCGGCCGTCGTCGTCCTGCTGTGCACTCTGCTCGTGGGTCTGCCCTGGGCGTTCCAGCGCCACCTCGTCTACCTGCCCGACGCCGGACCCGTCCCGCCGGCGGCGCAGGCCGTGCCGGGCGCGCGGGACGTCGTGCTCGAGACCGACGACGGCCTCCGGCTGGGCGCCTGGTTCGTCCCCGCCCGCACGCCGGACGCTCCCGGGGTGCTCGTCGCCAACGGCAACGGCGGCCACCGCGGCATGCGGGCGCCGCTGGCGCGGGCGCTCGCCGACGAGGGGCTCGCCGTCCTGCTCTTCGACTACCGCGGCTACGGCGGCAACCCGGGAAGCCCGAGCGAGGAAGGGCTGGCGCGCGACGTGCGGGCGGCGCGGGACTTCCTGCTCGGGGACGGCGGGGTGCCGGCCGACCGGGTCGTCTACTTCGGGGAGAGCCTCGGCGCGGCGGTGGTGACCGGGCTGGCGGTGGAGCACCCGCCGGCCGGGCTGGTGCTCCGCTCGCCGTTCGTCGACCTGGCCGCGGTGGGCAGCGAGCACTACCCGTTCCTGCCGGTGCGGGCGCTGCTGCGCGACCGCTACCCGGTGGCCGAGCGGGTCCGGGGGATCGAGGTGCCGACGACGGTCGTGCACGGCGGCGCGGACTCGATCGTCCCGCCGGCGCAGAGCCGGGCGGTGGCCGACGACGCCGCCGCACTGCACCGGGTGGTGGAGGTCCCCGGAGCCGACCACAACGACCCCGTGCTGCTCGCGGGGGACGAGGTGGTCGCGGCGGTGGTGGAGCTCGCCTCCCTCAACGGGGGGTGATCGACAGGGTGAGCCGGGCGCGGCCCTCCGCAGAGCGGGCGGTGGCGATCCGCTCGGCGGACGGGGTGCCGTACTCGGTGGTCCGCTGCCGGGCCGGCCGGCCGATCGCAACGGCCATCGCCTCGAGCTCGGCGATGGTCTTCAGCGAGCCGTTCTCGCTGCCGGCCATCCGGCTGATCGTCTCCTCCATCAGCGTGCCGCCCAGGTCGTTGGCGCCGCCCCGCAGCACCGCCTGGGTGCCGGTGTCGCCGAGCTTCACCCACGAGGTCTGGATGTTGCCGATCCGCCCGTGCAGCAGCAGCCGGGCGACTGCGTGCACCGCCCGGTTCTCCCGAACGGTCGGCCCCGGCCGGGCGACGCCGGCCAGGTAGATGGGGGAGTTGTGGTGCACGAAGGGCAGCAGCACGAACTCGGTGAAGCCACCGGTGCGGTCCTGCAGATGGCTGAGGGTGCGCAGGTGCGCGACCCAGTGCGCCGGGGTGTCGACGTGGCCGTACATCATCGTCGACGTCGTCGGGATGCCGACCTCGTGGGCGGTGCCGATGATCTCCAGCCAGGTCGCCGTCGGCAGCTTGCCCTTGGTGAGCACCCAGCGGACGTCGTCGTCGAGGATCTCGGCCGCCGTCCCCGGGATCGAGTCGAGCCCCGCCTCCTTAAGCCCGGTGAGGAAATCGCGGAACGGCAGGCCGGTGCGCGCCGCCCCGTTGACGATCTCCATGGGGCTGAACGCGTGCAGGTGGATGGCGGGCTGCCGCTGCTTCACCTCGCGGGCGAGGTCGAGGTAGGCCGTGCCGGGCAGGTCGGGGTGGATGCCGCCCTGCATGCAGATCTCCGTCGCCCCGGCGGCCCACGCCTCGTCGACGCGGTCGCCGACCTGGCTCATCGAGAGCGTGTAGGCGTCGGCGTCGGTGCGCCGCTGGGCGAACGCGCAGAACCGGCAGCCGGTGTAGCAGACGTTGGTGAAGTTGATGTTCCGGTTCACCACGTAGGTGACGTCGTCGCCGGTGACGTCGTGGCGCACCGCGTCGGCCAGCGCGCACAGCGCCTCGAGGTCGTCGCCGTCGGCCCCCAGCAGTGCCAGGTACCCGGTGTCGGAGAGCCCGGCCGGGTCCTGCTCGGCGCGCCGGAGGGCCGCGCGGACCTCGGGGTCGCCGGCGGTCAGCGCCGTCGAGTGCCCGTCGCGGGCAGACGTCGTCCGGTCGCGGAGCTCGGACCAGTCGCCGTAGACGGCGTCGAAGTCGCTGCGCCGGTCCGTGGTCCGCCCGACGGTGTCGACCTCGACGTGCAGGTCGACCCGGCCGGACGACGTCCACGCCTCGTCCGGCTCCTGCCACGGCAGGCCCACCGGCAGCCGTCCCTCGACCGCCAGGCCGTCGGGGCCGGCGAGCGCCGAGACGTGCGGCCGCACGCGCGGGTCCAGCCACGGCTCGGGCTGCCGCACGTACGGCGGCTGGGCGGCCAGCCGTTCGCGCAGCTCGAACCCGGCGTAATCGGACAGCTTGGCCAACTCATCCAGGTTCGGCCACGGCCGCTCGGGGTTCACGTGGTCGGGGGTCAGCGGGGAGACGCCGCCCCAGTCGTCGACCCCGGCGCGCAGCAGCAGGCCCAGCTCGGTGGAGTCGGACAGGTTCGGCGGGGCCTGCACCCGCGCCTTCGGGCCGAGCAGCAGCCGGGTGACGGCGACGGCGGCGACGTACTCCTGCAGCTCCAGGTCGTCGTGCGCGGCCATGGCGGTGCGCGGCTTGGCCCGGAAGTTCTGGACGATGACCTCCTGGACGTGCCCGTGCCGCTGCGCCGCGGCCCGGATCTGCAGGACGGCGTCCACCCGCTCGGCGTAGTCCTCGCCGATGCCCAGCAGCACGCCGGTGGTGAACGGGACGGCGGAGCGCCCGGCGTCCTCCAGCACCCGCAGCCGGACGACGGGCTCCTTGTCGGGGCTGCCGAAGTGCGGGCCGCCCTTCTCCGACCACAGCCGCGTCGCCGTCGTCTCGAGCATCATCCCCATCGAGGCGGAGACCGGCTTGAGCCGCTGGATCTCCTCCCACGACAGGACGCCGGGGTTGAGGTGGGGGAGCAGGCCGGTCTCCTCGAGCACCCGGATCGCCATCGCCCGCAGGTAGCCCAGCGTGGAGTCGAAGCCGTGCGCCTCCAGCCACTCGGCGGCGACCGGCCAGCGGTCCTCCGGGCGGTCGCCGAGGGTGAACAGCGCCTCCTTGCAGCCCAGCGCGGCGCCGTCCCGGGCGATCTGCAGCACCTCGTCGGGGGAGAGGTAGGGCGCCTTGCCCTCCTTGCGCAGCTGCCCCGGTGTCGTCACGAAGGTGCAGTAGTGGCAGCGGTCGCGGCAAAGATGGGTGAGCGGGATGAACACCTTGCGGCTGTAGGTGACCACGCCCGGCCGCCCGGCGCTGGCCAGCCCCGCGTCGCGGACCCGCGCGGCGGCGGTGAGCAGCCGGTCCAGCGGGTCGCCCTCGGCCAGCCCGCGCGCGTGCAGCAGGGTCTCGGCCTCGACGGCGTCGAGGGCCACCCCGCGCTCGGCGCGCACCAGGGCGCGGCGGAGAGCGGACTCGGACGGTGCGGGGAGCGCAGTCATAGCGCCTCCGACGCTAGCCCTCGGATCCCCGCGACTCGATCTGTGTCCCCGGATGTGAGGCCGATCACGGGGAGGGCGGCACCGACGGTGACGGCTCCACGGTGACGCACGGCGGGGCGGCACGCGGCCGCTGAAGGTCCAGGCGTCTCCCGACCTTCCGTACGGAAAGCGCCGGCCGGCATGTGGCGCTCGACGGCCCTTCCTCAGCACCGAGGACCTGATCGAGACTTTGCCCCCAGCACCCGATGGCCCGGGTGCTCCGGACCGCGGTACGCCTCTCCGTGCCGCCCGATGCGCTGAACAGGTGGATCGCCAGTGACCCAGACGACGGCGTCCGTCCGACCAGGGACGGGGTCCGCAGGACCCACCCTGCCCAACGTGGTGGACGGCGAGCGGGTCGAGACCGGTGAGCTGTTCGTCAAGCTCAACCCGGTCGACGGCTCGGTCGTGGCCCGTGTCCACGAGGCCGACGGTGCGACCGTCGACCGCGCGGTGGCCGCGGCTCGCCGCGCCCTGGCCGGCCCGTGGGGCCGCCTCGGGGTCACCGCCCGGGCGACGCTCCTGCGTCGCGTCGCCGACCGCATCGAGGAGCGGTTCGAGGAGTTCGTGGCGGCCGAGGTCGCCGACACCGGCAAGCCGGTCACCCAGGCCCGTGCGCTGGACGTCGCCCGGGCGGTGGCGAACTTCCGGTCCTTCGCCGACACCATCTCGGCGGCCGGGCTGACCTCCTACCAGACCGAGACGCCCGACGGCCGGGGGGCGCTCAACTACGCCGTGCGCTCCCCTCTGGGCGTCGTCGCGGTCATCGTGCCGTGGAACCTGCCCCTCCTGCTGCTGACCTGGAAGGTCGCGCCGGCGCTGGCCTGCGGCAACGCCGTCGTAGTGAAGCCGTCGGAGGAGACGCCGTCCACCGCCACGCTGCTGGCCGAGGTGCTGCAGGACGCGGGCGTCCCCGACGGGGTCTACAACGTCGTGCACGGCTTCGGGCCCGGTTCGGCCGGCGAGGCGCTCACCGCCCACCCGGGCGTCGACGGCGTGACCTTCACCGGATCCTCGGCGACCGGCAGCGCGATCATGCGGGCGGTCGCGCCGCGGGTGCGGCCGCTGTCCTTCGAGCTCGGCGGCAAGAACCCCGCACTGGTCTTCGCCGACGCGGACCTGGACGCGACGATCGAGGGCCTCACCCGCTCGGTGTTCGCCAACACCGGGCAGGTCTGCCTGTGCACCGAGCGCGTGTACGTGGAGCGCCCCGTCTTCGACGAGGTCGCCGAGCGGCTGACCGCCGCGGCGCGGGCTCTCCGCCTGGGCCGCCCGGACGACGACGACACCACGACCGGCCCGCTGATCAGCCGGGGGCACCGGGAGAAGGTCCTGTCCTACCTGGAGCTGGCCCGGCAGTCGGGGGCCACGGAACTGGTGGGCGGGGGGATCCCCGACCTCGGCGCCGACCTGGAGGGCGGCGCGTGGATCGAGCCGACGCTGTGGACCGGCCTGCCGCAGGACGACCGCGTCCTCCACGAGGAGATCTTCGGACCGGTCGCGGCGCTGGTGCCGTTCGACACCGAGGACGAGGCGGTGGCGCTGGCCAACGACACCGAGTACGGCCTGGCCGCGGCGACCTGGACCACGGACCTGCAGCGCGGTCACCGGGTCGCGCAGCGGCTGCGGGTGGGCATCAGCTGGGTCAACACCTGGTTCCTGCGCGACCTGCGCTCGCCCTTCGGCGGCACGGGGCTGTCGGGCATCGGCCGCGAGGGCGGGCAGTCCTCGCTCGAGTTCTACACGGAGCAGACGAACGTGTGCGTGAAGCTGTGACCACGACCCCGCGCGTGGACCACGCGCTGGTCGACCGCCTGGACGACGCCGTCACCGGCGTCCACGACGTCGTGAACGCCGAGGCCACCGACGTCGACGCCGCCTACGCCGTCCAGGAGGCGCTGGTGGCCCGCCGGCTGGACCGGGGCGCCCGCCAGGTCGGCTGGAAGCTCGGTTTCACCAGCTTGGCGAAGATGGCGCAGATGGGCGTCTCCGACGTCATCGTCGGCCGCCTGACCTCGGACATGCACGTGCCCGACGGTGGCGCCGTCCACCTGCCCCGCCTCATCCACCCGCGCGTGGAGCCCGAGGTCGCCTACCGCCTGGCACGCGACGTCTCCCCGGACGACGACCTGCTCGCGGCCGTGGACGCGGTGGCACCGGCGCTGGAGATC
Organism: Blastococcus sp. KM273129; assembly: GCF_021698995.1. Classification (NCBI taxonomy): domain Bacteria; kingdom Bacillati; phylum Actinomycetota; class Actinomycetes; order Geodermatophilales; family Geodermatophilaceae; genus Blastococcus; species Blastococcus sp. KM273129. The sequence goes on from NZ_SSXB01000010.1 coordinate 25,288, forward strand.
ATCGACTCGCGCTACCGGGACTTCTGCTTCACCCTCGCCGACGTCGTCGCCGACAACACCTCGGCTGCCGGCTTCGCGATCGGCCCGTGGACGGCACTGCGGGACGCCGGAGAGCTCGGCGGGCTGCCGGTGGCGCTCTCCGTCGACGGCGAGGTCGCCGAGACCGGGACCACCGACGCCATCCTCGGCCACCCGCTCGAGGCGCTGCCGGCCCTGGCGGGCATGGCGCGCCGGCGTGGCTTCCGGCTGCGCGCCGGTCAGGTGATCCTGGCCGGCGCAGCCACCGCCGCCGTCCCGCTCACCGCCGGCACGAGCGTCGTGGGGCGCGTGGACGGGCTGGGGTCGGTGCGCATCGAGGTCTCCGGAGAAGCCCGATGACCGGCGACCGCGCGGTGACCGTCGCCGGCAAGGCGACGCCCCGCGGGCGGTTCCCGCACGTGAAGGTCGCCCGGGGGATGGCCTGGGTGTCGGGCACGAGCAGCCGTCGACCGGACGACACGATCGCGGGGGCCGAGCGCGGGGACGACGGGGAGGTCGTCCTCGACATCGCGGTCCAGACCCGAGAGGTCCTGGCCAACATCGCCGACATCCTCGCCTCGGTGGGCGCCTCGACGAGGGACCTGGTCCAGGTGACGACCTACCTCGTGTCCATGGCCGACTTCGACGCCTACAACGCCGTCTACGCCGAGCACTTCGACGAGGACGGCCCGACCCGCACGACGGTCGCCGTCGCGGAGCTGCCCCACCCGCACCTGCTCATCGAGATCCAGGCTGTCGCGGTCCTCCCGGACCGCGGCTGAACCGCACCACGGCCGACCACGAAGAGGAGAACCCGCACATGCCCGACCCGCGCGAACTCAAGGCCTTCAACTTCCAGTCGTGGATCGAGGAGCACCAGCACCTGCTGAAGCCGCCGGTCGGCAACGTGCAGGTCTGGGAGGACGCGGACCTGATGGTGACCGTCGTCGGCGGGCCCAACCAGCGGACCGACTTCCACGACGACCCGATCGAGGAGTTTTTCTACCAGCTCAAGGGCAACATGGTGCTCCGCGTGATGGAGGAGGAGGGGCAGCCGCCCACGGACGTCCACATCCGCGAGGGCGACATCTTCCTGCTCCCGCCGCACGTCAAGCACTCGCCGCAGCGTCCCGAGCCGGGCAGCATCGGCCTGGTCGTCGAGTTCGCGCGTCCGCAGGGGCAGCGGGACGCCGTCGAGTACTACTGCATGGAGTGCAACCACCGGATCTTCCGGGCGGAGCTGCAGCTGACGTCGATCGTCGACGACCTGCCGCCGGTGTTCGAGACCTTCCTGTCGGACGAGCAGGCGCGCACGTGCGGCAACTGCGGCGCTCTCCACCCGGGCAAGCAGTGGCCGGAGCACCTGCGCCCGGTCACCGGGACCCCGGCGAACGCCTGAGCGGCGTGGACGTCGTCCGGGTCCCGGAGCCGGTCCGGCCGGAGGACCGCTCGGTCCTGGCGCGCCCGGCTCCGGGACCGGACCTCGTCCTGCGCTACGGCGCTGGCGACGAGCAGGTGTGCGACGTGCGGATCGGTGGTCCGGCGGCGACCGCGCGCCCGCTCGTCGTCCTCTTGCACGGCGGCTTCTGGCGCCCCGAGTACGACCGGGCGCACGTGCGCCCGATGACCGACGCGCTAACGCACGCCGGCTGGACGACGGTGACGCCGGAGTACCGGCGCATCCCCGGCCGACCCGACGCCACCGTCGCCGACGTCCGCGCGGCGCTGCGGGAGGTGCGGAGATCCGACCTGGCCGCGGCGCACGGGGGCGGCCGGCTCCTGCTGGCCGGGCACTCGGCGGGCGGTCACCTGGCGCTGCATGCGGCGGCGACGGCGTCCGAGGACGTCGTCGGCGTCCTGGCTCTCGCGCCGGTGGCCGACCTCGGCCTGGCGGCCGCCCTGGCCCTCGACACCGACGCGGTGCCGGCCTTCCTCGGCTGTCCGGCGCCGGCCCGCACCGACCTGGACCCGGCGCGGCTGCCCGCCGCGGTCGCCGCCGTGCACCTCCTCCACGGCACCGACGACGACGTCGTCCCCGTGGTGCTCAGCGAGGCCTACCGCCGGTGCAACCCCGGTGCCGTGCTCACCACCGTCCCGGCGGGCCACTTCGCGCTGATCGATCCGGACAGCGACGTCTGGCCGGCCGTGCCGGCCGCCCTGGACGGGCTCGCCGCGGTCTGACCGGCTCGCCGAGCGGGCGGCCGCCCGCTCACGGTTCCGGCCGGTGGACCCGGCCTCGGCTGAGCGGGCTGGAGAGCACCAGGGTCGACGACGGCTGGCCGTACTCGGCCAACCGGTCCACCACCGCCTCGAAGGCCGGCATCGAGGCGGCCACGACCTTCAGCTCGCAGCAGACGTCGCCGGTGACGCGGTGGAGTTCCAGCACCTGGGGCCAGGCCACGACGCTCTCGGCGTGCTGCAGGATGCACCGGGGCCCGAAGCACTGCATGCGCACCAGCGCGAGCACGCTCCAACCGGCCGCCTCGAGGTCGACGGTGGCGTGGTAGCCGGTGATGACCCCGTCCTGCTCGAGCCTGCGGACGCGCTCGGCGACGGCCGGCGAGGACATGTGCACCCGGCGGCCGAGCTCGCTGAAGGAGAGCCGGCTGTCGTCCTGCAGCTCGGCGAGGATCGCCCAGTCCGTGGCGTCCAAGGCCTTCGGACCCCCCTCCACGACGCGAAAGTCGTTTGCGGCTGCGACCTTCCGATCGAAAGGTCCGGACGACTATACGACCCTCGCTCGCCATTCCCGGACGGCATGCACCTGGCCAGACTTCTCCCCGTGAAGGAGGGCCGACAGTGACCGTGGAAGAGCACGACAGGGGGCCGGCGAGCGAGGTCGAGGGCCGGCGCTCCGTCGGTACGGCGACCGCCGAGAGCCGCGCAGCCCTCGCCGAGGCGACCGGCGGCAAGCCGCACATGTCCTTCGACGGTGCGACCCCGTACGACCACTACGTGCGCACCGACGTGCTGCACGGCATCCAGGACACGATGACCGACGTGCCCGAGGAACGGGCCTTCCTCGTCGCATCGCAGATCATGGAGCTGTACTTCGGTCAGCTCCGGTTCGAGTGGGAGCTGGCGCAGGAGCACCTGCGCGAGGACGACGTCCGGGGTGCCGTCGCGGTCCTCCGGCGCTCCGTCCGGCAGTTCGAGGGGCTCGTGGCGTCCTGGTCGACCATCGACTGGCTCTCGCCCATGGCGTTCAACCGCTTCCGCGACACCCTGGGGGTGGCGTCGGGCTTCCAGTCCTGGGCCTACCGCCGGCTGGAGCTCCTGCTCGGCATCAAGCAGCGCCGGCTCACCGAGCTGTACCGGAGCAACCCGGCCGTCTACGAGCCCCTGATGGAGGCCTTCGAAGGTCCCTCGCTGTACGACGACGCGATCGCGGCCCTGGCCCGCAGCGGGATGGACATCCCCGACGACGTCGTGAACCGCGACTTCGGCCAGGACTACGCGCCCCGTCCCGAGGTCGAGGCGGCCTGGTTGCAGATCTACACGCGCGAGCAGGACGGCGACCCGCTGTGGGAGCTGGCCGAGGTCCTGACCGACATCTCCACCGCCTTCACCGACTGGCGGCACAAGCACCTCCTCGCCGTCCGCAGGGGCATGGGGGACAAGGTGGGCTCGGGGGGCTCCTCGGGGACGTACTGGTTGGCCAAGAGCCTGGCCCGTGTCGTCTTCCCCGAGGTCTGGTCCGCACGGACGGCGGTGTGACGCCGGTGTCCGAGACCGAGACCGTGACCGCCCGGCCCGCCGGGCGAGACCTGCTCGCCGACCTCCTCGCCCGCGAGGAGGAGGCACGCGCCCTGGACGCGGCCGACGAGCTGCGCAGCCGGCGCGCGGAGTTCCACGTCCCGCCGGCCGACGGCGGGGACCACCCCGAGACGGCGTACTTCGCCGGGAACTCGCTCGGCCTGCGCCCGCGACGCACCTCGGTGGAGCTGCTCGAGGACATGGACGCCTGGGCGCGGTGGGGGGTGGAGGGCCACACCGAGGGCAGCCGTCCCTGGCTGCCCTACCACGCGCTGCTGCGGGAGCCGATGGCTCGTCTGGTCGGCGCGCGGCCGGAGGAGGTCGTGGCGATGAACTCGCTGACGGTCAACCTCCACCTGCTGATGGTCTCCTTCTACCGCCCGGAAGGTGCTCGCCGGAAGATCCTCATCGAGGACAGCGCCTTCCCCTCCGACAGCTACGCGGTGCGCAGCCAGGCGACCTTCCACGGGCTCGACCCGGACCAGACGGTCACGCGCATGCGCCCCCGGGAGGGGGAGGAGAACCTGCGCACCGAGGACGTCGTGGACTTCCTCCGCCGCCACGGCTCCGAGCACGCGGTCGTGGTGTTCGGCGGGGTCAACTACCTGACCGGTGAGCTGCTCGACATGCCGGCGATCACCCGTGCCGGGCACGAGGCCGGGTGCGTCGTCGGCTGGGACCTGGCGCACGCCGCGGGCAACGTCCCCCTCGCGCTGCACGAGTGGGGGGTCGACTTCGCCGCCTGGTGCACCTACAAGTACCTGAACAGCGGCGCCGGCGCGGTGGCCGGCGCCTTCGTCCACGAGCGCCACCTGACCGGGGGGCGGCCGCGGTTCGAGGGCTGGTGGACGACCCGGGAGTCGACGCGCTTCCAGATGGCGCCCGTGGCCGACCCGCCCGCCACCGCCGACGCCTGGGCGCTGTCCAACCCGCCGATCTTCGCCATGGGGCCGGTCCGCAGCTCCCTCGAGATGTTCGACGAGACCGGCATGGCGGCGCTGCGCGCCAAGAGCACCCGGCTGACCGCCTACCTGGAGTCGCTGTTCGACGAGGTGTTCTGCGACCGCCCGTTGACCCAGGTCACGCCGCGCGACCCCGCTGCCCGGGGGAGCCAGCTCTCGGTCCGGGTCGAGGGCCGGACCGCCAAGGAGCTGACCCACGCGCTGCGGGTCCGGCACGGGGTGATCGCCGACGCCCGCCAGCCGGACATCGTCCGGTTCGCTCCCGTCCCCATGTACGTCACGTTCCACGACTGCTGGCGCGCCGCCGTCGCGCTGGCCAAGGAGGTGGCCCCCCGATGAGCGACCGGCTCCCCGCCGCTCCCGAGCCGGCGGCGCAGCGATCCGTGGCGGTGGTCGGCGCCGGGCTCGTCGGCTGCCTCGCGGCCTGCTTCCTGGCGCGTCGCGGCTACCGCGTGACGCTCTACGAGCGTCGTCCCGACCCCCGCGTGACCGCTGCGGAGCGGGGGCGCTCGATCAACCTGGCGCTCTCCGAGCGGGGCCTCGACGCGCTGCGCCGGCTGGACCTGGCCGATCAGGTCATGGCCCCGGCCCTGCCCATGCACGGGCGGATGCTCCACGGCGTGGACGGCAGCCAGACCTTCCGCTCCTACTCCGCGGACGGGCGCCAGCACATCAACTCGATCGGCCGCGCAGCCCTCAACGCGACGCTGCTCGACGCCGCGGAGAAGGCCCCCGACGTCACGGTGCTGTTCGACCACCGGCTCACGGGGCTGGACGTCACCACCTCGAGGCTGACCTTTCAGACCGCCGACGGCACCGTCGAGGCGACGCCGGACCTGGTGGTCGGCGCCGACGGCGCCGGCTCGGCCGTGCGCCAGGCGCTGATGGCCGCCGGCGTGGTGACCGCCCAGGAGGACTGGCAGCCCTACGGCTACAAGGAGCTCACCATCCCCGCCCGGGAGGGGGAGTTCGCCATGGACCCCGACGCGCTGCACATCTGGCCACGCGGCGGGTCCATGATGATCGCCCTGCCCAACCCCGACCGCTCCTTCACCTGCACGCTCTTCTGGCCCCTCGAGGGGCCGGGCAGCTTCGCCGCGATCACCACGGCCGAGCAGGTGCGCGAGCACTTCGAGCGCCACTACCCGGACGTCCCGCCGCTGTCGCCGGACCACGTGGCGGACTACCTGCACAACCCGATCGGCCCGCTGGGGACGCTGCACACGTCGCCCTGGCAGCACGACGGGCGGTTCCTGCTGATGGGCGACGCCGCGCACGCGATCCTCCCGTTCTTCGGGCAGGGCGCGAACGCCGGTTTCGAGGACTGCGTCGCCCTCGACCAGGTGCTGGAGAGCACCGGCGACGACCTCGCCCGGGCCCTGCCGCTGTTCGAGGCGGCGCGCCGGGAGAACGCCGCGGCCATCGCCGGCATGGCCGCGGACAACTTCACCGAGATGCGGGACAAGGTGAACTCGCGGATCTTCCAGCTCACCACCCGTGCCGAGCACCTGCTGGAGAAGTGGCTGCCCGAGTACCGCACCCGCTACGAGCTGGTGTCGTTCACGACGGTGCCCTACGCCGAGGTGGTCCGGCGCGTGCGGCGTCAGCGGCGGCTGGTGGCGGCCGCGGCGGTCGGGGCGGTTGCGGCTGTGGCGTCCGTCGGCGCAGGAGCGCGGCGGTGGCGGTGAACGCCACGGGGGAGCCCGGCGGGATCGCGGAGGCCGGCGACGGCCAGGTGATCGACGTGCACACGCACTTCGTGCCCCGTGGCTGGCCGGACCTCGCCGCCGCCTGCGGGCCGGGCACGTGGCCCTCCCTGCGCATCGACTCCGAGCGCGAGGCGATGATCATGGTGGGTGAGACGGAGTTCCGCCCCATCGGTGCCGAGTGCTGGGATGCCACGACCCGCTTCGGCGACATGGACGGCGACGGTGTCGCGGTCCAGGTGGTCTCGCCGACGCCGGTCTTCTTCTCCTACGACCGCCCAGCTGCCCAGGCGGCCCGGGTCTGCGAGATCTTCAACGACCTCGCCCTCGAGCTGACCGACGGCTCGGCGGGACGGCTCGTCCCCTTCTGCCAGGTGCCCCTCCAGGATCCCGACGCGGCGTGCGCCGAGCTGGAGCGGGCTCTGGCGGCCGGCCACCGGGGGGTCGAGATCGGCAACCACGTCGGCGACCGGGACCTCGACGACGCAGGGGTCGTCACCTTCCTGCAGCACGCCGCGTCGCTGGGCGTCCCGGTGTTCGTGCACCCCTGGGACATGCCCGGCGGCCCGCGGCTGGACCGCTGGATGGCGCGGTGGCTGACCGGCATGCCCGCGGAGACCCACCTGTCGGTGCTCGCGATGGTGCTCGGGGGCGTCTTCGATCAGGTCCCGCCGTCGTTGCGGATCTGTTTCGCGCACGGGGGCGGTTCGTTCGCCTTCTGGCTCGGCCGCCTCGACAACGCGTGGCACCGCCGCGGCGACGTCGTCCGGGGGAAGTCGTCGCGTCCGCCGTCGGAGTACCTCGACCGGTTCTCGGTGGACTCGGTGGTGTTCGCCCCGCCGGCGCTCCGGATGCTCGTCGAGACGCTCGGGGCCGACCGGGTCATGGTCGGCTCCGACTACCCCTACCCGCTGGGTGAGCGCCCCGTCGGCGCGGTCGTCCACGAGGCGGGGTTGACCGGCGAGCAGCGGCGGCAGCTGCTGTCCGGGAACGCGCGCCGGTTCCTGACCGGGCGGCCGTGACAGGGCACCACCTCCGGCGCCCGGCCGCCGGCTGACCACCTCTTCCGCCACACCCCTTCGAATCACCGGGAGCAGACCGTGCGAGTGGGCATCCCCACGGAGATCAAGAACCACGAGTACCGGGTGGCCATCACGCCGTCCGGGGTGGACGAGCTCGTGCGACGCGGGCACGACGTCTTCGTCCAGCGTGGCGCCGGCGTCGGGTCATCCATCCCGGACGACGCCTACGCGGCGGCCGGTGCCAAGGTGCTGGACACCGCGGAGGAGGTCTGGGCGGCCGGGGACCTGCTGCTCAAGGTCAAGGAGCCGGTGGCCGCCGAGTACGGCCTGCTGCGTCCCGACCAGGTCCTCTTCACCTACCTGCACCTGGCCGCGTCCCGGGAGTGCACCGACGCCCTGCTGGCCGCGGGGACGACGTCGATCGCCTACGAGACGGTGCAGCTCGCCGATCGCAGCCTGCCGCTGCTCGCCCCGATGAGCGAGGTGGCCGGGCGGCTCGCCGCCCAGGTGGGCGCCTACTACCTGATGCGGCAGGACGGCGGCCGGGGTGTGCTCATGGGCGGCGTCCCCGGTGTGCGCCCCGCGAAGGTCGTCGTGATCGGCGCCGGTGTCTCCGGACGCAACGCTGCCACCGTCGCGCTCGGCATGGGCGCCGACGTCGCGCTGCTCGACCGCGACCTGGCGCGGCTGCGAGAGGTCGACGCCGTCTTCGGCGGCCGCTGCCGCACCGTCGCGTCCAACAGCTTCGAGGTGGAGAACGCGGTGAGCGAGGCCGACCTGGTGATCGGTGCCGTCCTCGTCGCCGGCACCAAGGCCCCCACGCTGGTCAGCAACGAGCTGGTCGGCCGGATGCGGCAGGGCTCCGTGCTCGTCGACATCTCGATCGACCAGGGCGGGTGCTTCGAGGACTCCCGACCCACCACGCACGCCGACCCGGTGTACCGGGTGCACGACTCGGTGTTCTACTGCGTGGCGAACATGCCTGGTGCCGTGCCGCACACGTCCACCTACGGGCTCACCAACGCGACGCTGCCGTACGTGACGGCGCTGGCCGACGGCGGCTGGCGGACGGCGCTGGCCGCCGATCCGGCGTTCGCCAAGGGACTGAGCACCGTCGGTGGACGACTGGTGAGCGAGCCCGTGGCCGCGGCGCACGGCTACGCGCACGACACGTCGGCCGACGTCCTGGCCTGACCCGCCGCGGCCCCCGGCCGCACCACCATCCGCGACCAGGGAGGTACCCCCATGCAGCGCACCTCGGTGCTGCTCTCGCAGTGCCACGTCGCCGACGCCGATCGCGACGTCCTGCTGGAGGACGCCGCCGTCTGGGTGGACGACGGGACGATCCGCGCGGTCGGGCCGCGGGACCGGGTCCTCGACGAGCTGCGCGAGGAGCTGGCGGCGGCGGACCGGCCGCCGGAGCTGGATCTCGCCGGCCGGACGGTGATGCCGGGCCTGTTCAACATGCACACGCACCTGTCGCTGGCCCTCCCCGGCCCGCTCGGTGCGCAGATCGCCGCGATGACGCCGCACGAGCTCGTCCTCTACATGGCCGACGGTGCCCGCCGCTCGCTGCTGTGCGGGGTGACGTCCGTCCGGTGCGTCGCGGAGAGCGACCACGCCGACTTCGCACTGCGTGCGGCGATCGAGGCGGGGCGGGCGCAGGGGCCGAGGATCTACACCGCGGGGCGGGCGCTGGTCTGCACCGGCGGTCACGGTCACGAGACCAGCTCCACCCTGGAGTGCGACGGGGCGGACGGCTTCCGCCGCGGGGCGCGGGAGCAGATCCGTGCCGGCGCAGATCTGATCAAGGTGATGATCTCCGGCGGGATCGCAGGGGAGCACGAGTCGATCGACACCCGCCAGCTCACCTCGGACGAGATGGCGGCGGTCATCTCCACGGCGCACGAGTGGAACCGCAAGGTGACGGCGCACGCCGGCCCGGCGCCGGTCATCCTCGAGGCGGTCGAACTCGGCCTCGACTGCGTGGAGCACGGCTACCAGCTCACCCCCGAGACGGCCGCGGCCATGGCGAGCCACGGCTGCGCGCTCGTCCCGACGCTGGGGGTCAGCCGGTGCGGTGAGTTCTTCGACGAGCTGGGCGTCCCCGCGTGGATGCAGCAGCGCGCCCTCGGAGCTGGGCCCCGGCACGTCGAGAGCTACCGGATGGCCCTGGACGCAGGGGTCCCGGTCATGCTGGGCAGCGACCTGCCGCCGTTCTGGCGGATCGACGGCACCAACGCCACGGCGTGGGAGTACGGCCTGATGGCGGAGCTGGGGTTGGGCGCCCGCGGTGCGCTGGCCGCCGCGACCACCGTGCCGGCCGCCTGGCTCGGCGTCGACGACCGGCTGGGCAGCGTCGCCGTCGGCAAGCACGCCGACCTGCTGGTGGTCGACGGGGACCCGCTCACCGATGCATCGGCGGTGCGCCGGCTCTCCATGGTGCTGCAGCAGGGATGCCGCGTCGACGTCGCGGAGGTGGCCGCCGGTGCCGCACGCCGGTGAAGGAGGAGGGAGCACCATGACGGCCGACTGGCTGCTCACCGGAGGACGGGTCGAGACCTTCGCCCCGGGCACACCCGGCGGTACCGCCCTGGCGGTGCACGACGGGAGGGTCCTCGCCGTGGGGTCCGACGTCGAACTCGAGGCGCTCGCCGGGCCCGGCACCCGCCGCACCGATCTCGCGGGTGCCACGGTGTGGCCGGGTTTCATCGACACGCACATCCACCTGGAGAAGGTGTCGCACGAGTTCCAGATGCTCAGGCTCGAGGCGGCCAGATCCGTGTCCGAGGTGGTCGAGGCCGTCCGGGAGCGGGCGCTGTCGTCGAGCGAGGACGTGTGGATCCGCTGCTTCGCCGACACGGCCGCCTGGAACGAGCGCAACCTCGCCGAGGGCCGGCTGCCGACCAGGGAGGAGCTGGACGCCGCTGCGCCGCGGACCCCGGTGTACCTGTACCGGCGGCCGGACCGCGCGGTGATCAACACCGTGGGAGCCCGCCGCATGGCCGGGAAGCTGGCCGGCCTGCCGGCGGACGCCTACGACCCGGGGACCGGCCACCTGCGTGGTCAGGCGGTCCGGGTGGTGAACGACGCCATCTACACCCAGAGCATGGACGACGACGAGTACCGCCTCGACATCCTGGACGACGCCTGCCGGCGGCTGCTGCGGATGGGCGTCACCACGGCCGTCGACCCGGGGCTGGCCGGCGCCTTCGAGTCGTCCTGGGGGCTGTACGGCGAGGCACGACGCCGTGACCGCCTGCCGCTGCGCGTGCGCCTGATGAACCGGTTCGACTGGCGCAAGCCGTTCGAGTTCGAGCTCGAACGGCTGCTCGCCGCCTCGGCCCTGCCGATGACCGGGGACGACCACCTGCGCGCCTGGGCGGTCAAGCTCCTGCTCGACGGCGAGTTCGCCAACGCGTGGATGCGGTCGGGCGAGGAGATCGGCGACCCGCACCCGCACTACACCGGTGAGGAGCTGCGCGCCCTGCTGCGCCTCGCCGCCGAGCGCGGGTGGCCGGTGTGCATCCACGCCATGGGCGGGGGAGCGATCGGGGAGATCACCGCGGCGGTCGACGACGTGCGCCGGTCGGGTGCCCCGCTGGGACACGGGCAGGTCAGCATCGCGCACGCCTTCCTGATCGACGTGCTGGACCTGCGCGAGTGCAGCCGCCTCGGGATCAAGATCTCGGTCAACCCTCCGCTCGGCTACGTGTACAGCGACGAGATCCGCGCCGCGTGGGGTCCGCTCGCGGGCCGGACGATGCCGCTGGCCACCATGTCCGCGCTCGGGTTCCGCTTCGCCGCCGGGTCCGACACGCACCCGTGCGCCCCGATGCACGGCGCGCTGATGGCCGTGACGCGGCGGGTCTGGGACGGCTCGAGCCTGGGGGACCACGAGGCCCTGGCACCCCGTGAGGCGTTCCCGATGTACACCCGGCACGCGGGCGACTACGTCGGCGAGCCCGACCTGGGACACCTCGCCCCCGGCGCCCGAGCCGACCTCGTCGTGTGGCCGCGGGACCCGCTGGACCTCGACCCGGAGGAATGGCCCCGGCAGGAGCCCCTGGCGGTCGCCGTCGGCGGTCGTCCCGTCCACCTCGACCCGTCCACCACAGGGAGTGCCTTCCATGTCTGACTCGATCCTCCTGCGCGGCTGCTCCGTCGTCGACGCGACGCGGAAGGCGCCGTTGACGGACGCGGCCGTGTGGGTGCGGGGGAACCGCATCGCGGCCGTCGGCCCCGAGGCGGAGGTCCGCGCGGGCATGGACGCCGACCACCGCGAGATCGACCTCGGCGGCCGGGTCCTCTCGCCCGGCCTGGTCAACATGCACACCCACCTGTCGCTGTCGCTGCCCGGTCCCCGGGGTGCCGAGGTCAAGGCGATGGACGAGGCGCAGTTGGCGCTGTACATGGCGGGCGGCGCCGCCGCGACCCTCCGGGCGGGCGTCACCACCATCCGCTGCGTGGGCGAGAAGAAGCACGTGGACTTCTCCCTGCGGCAGGCCATCGAGGCGGGGCACGTCGTGGGACCGCGGATCTTCACCGCCGGCCGTCCCATCTCGTGCACCGGGGGTCACGGGCACGGCTCCTCCGGGGCGCTGGAGTGCGACGGCCCCATCGGCTTCCGCAACGGCGTCCGTCAGCAGATCCGGGCCGGTGCCGACCTCATCAAGGTCATGATCTCCGGGGGCATCTCCGGGCAGCACGAGACCATCACCACCCGGCAGGTGGCGCGCGACGAGCTCGAGGCGGCGATCACCACCGCCCACGAGTGGAACCGGAAGGTCACCGCGCACGCGGGGCCGGCCGGCGTCACCGGTGAGGCGGTGGAGCTCGGGCTGGACTGCGTCGAGCACGGCTACGAGCTGACCGACGAGGTCACCGCGGCCATGGCCGCGTCCGGCTGCGCCTACGTGCCCACCCTCGTCGTCACGCGGTGCAAGTCCTTCTTCGACGAGCTCGGTGTCCCGGATTGGATGCAGCAGCGCTCGCTCGGAGCCGGGGAGCGGCACCTGGAGAGCTACCGCAGCGCCCTGGCCGCCGGTGTCTCGGTGATGCTCGGCTCGGACATGCCCCCCTTCTGGCGCTTCGAGGGGACCAGCGCGGCGGTGCGGGAACTCGAGCACATGGCCGAGAACGGCCTCGAGGCCCCCGACGCCGTCGCCGCCGCCACGCTCGTGCCCGCGACCTGGCTGGGGGCGCAGGACGACATCGGCTCGGTGGAGGAGGGGAAGTTCGCCGACCTGATCGCGACGGACGGCGACCCGACGGCGGATGTCGGCGCCTACCGCTCGCTGTCCTGGGTGATGAAGGGCGGCGACGTCGTCCGCGACGACGCCGCGACCGGGGCCTGAAGCCGTGGCCGGCGCAGCGCGTACCCGGTCAGGGGACCGGCGGGGTGACGGCGAGCAGGTACTCGGCGGGCTCGTCGCCGTCGTTGAAGTACCGGTGGGGGAGCCGGGAGTCGAAGGTCAGGCTGTCGCCGATGGCCAGGTCGTGCCGGACGCCGTCGACCTCGGCGCTCATGCTGCCGACGACCACGACGGCGCACTCGGTGGACGGGTGCGACCAGGCCTCCTCCGACGTGCTCTGGCCCGGACCCAGCCGCCCGTGCAGGACCTCCAGGTCGGAGCGCCCCGGCGTCAGCCGCTCGTAGGACATGAGCCCCACGCCCGCCGAGAGGAGGGGGCGGTGGCCGGGTCTGCTGTGGTGCACCTGGGGCGGCGGCTCCTCGGCGAAGAGGGTCGCGAGGTCCGCGCCGAGCACGGCCGCGAGCTTTCGCACCGTGTTCAGGCTCGGGTCGGTGGCGCCGCGTTCGACCTGGCTGAGCAGCGCGGCCGAGACGCCGGTGGCAGCGGCGAGCTGGCGCAGGCTCATGCCCCGTTGCTTGCGCAGCCGGCGAACCCGTTCGTGGAGCATGTCGACTCTCGATCCTCGGCGGGGCGAACAAACGTGTTCACAGAGGCTATCGCTTCGTAAACACTGACGATACATTTCACCTCTAGGTTCTCCCTCACACGAGCGATGGCACCGCCGCCGCTCACCGACCACGTCAGAGGAACTCCATGTCGATCGAGATCCGACCCGTCGCTCGGCGCCTGTCCCGGCGTCATGCAGCCGCAGTCTTCGCAGCCGCGGTCCTCGTCAGTGGGTGCACGGCCGGCTCCTCGGCCGGTGGTGGCGGCGGGGGTGGAGGCGAGGAGCAGACGCTCCTGGTGAACACGACGTTCGTGTACTCCACCCTGGACCCGGGCCGGGTCTACGAGCAGACCGGCTACCTGGCGGTCCACAGCCTCTACGACTCCCTCATGACCTTCGAGGGCGCCGACGTCACCGAGCCGGTGCCCGACCTGGCCGAGGGGTACGAGGTCTCCGAGGACGGAACCACCTACACCTTCACCCTGCGCGACGGCCTCACGTTCTCGGACGGCTCGCCACTGACCTCCGAGGACGTCCTGTTCTCGCTGAACCGCATGCTGAACCTGAAGTCCAGCGGATCCACCTTCTTCACGGGCCTGAGCTTCTCCGCCCCCGACGAGTCGACCTTCGTGGTGACGGCGGACAGGCCCACCGCCGAGGTGCCGACCCTCATGGCCATGCCGGTCGCCAGCGTCCTCAACTCCGAGGTCGCCAGGGAGAACGGGGCGACCGACGCCGCGGACGCCGCGACGACGGACACCGCGCAGTCCTTCCTCGACAGCACCTCCATCGGCAGCGGGCACTACGTGCTCGAGCGCAACGAGCCCGGTGACGAGCTGGTCCTGGCCGCCAACGAGGAGTACTGGGGTGACGCCCCCGGTTACGGGCGGGTGGTCATCCGCAACGCCGACGCGCAGAACCAGCAGCTGTCCATCAGCCGTTCCCAGGGGGACGAGGTGGCGATCGACGTCGCCGGCAGCCTGCTCGACGGCCTGCCCGAGGACGTGAACGTCTCCCAGACGCAGGACACGGTCTACCTGCTCTACATGAGCACCGACCCTGCCGTGTCCCCGGCCACGGCCAACCAGGACTGGCGGAGCGCGCTGCGCCAGTCGCTGGACTACGAGGGCCTGGCCGCCCAGTTCGGTCAGGGCGGCAGCCGCCCAGGAGGCGTCCTGGCCGAGTCCTACCCCGGGTCCATCCCGCCGGAGGAAGGCCCCGAGCGCGACCTGGAGGCCGCCAGGGCGTCGCTGGAGGCGTCCGGCCAGGCGGGCACCTCGGTGCGCTTCATCTACCCGTCGATCACCTACCGCGGTGTCGACCTGGGCACCATCGCGACGAAGATCCAGGGTGACGCCGCCGAGGCGGGGATCCAGCTCGAGTTGACGCCGCTGGCCCTGCCGGCCTTCCTGGAGGAGCAGCGTGGCGGCAGCGTGGTCATGGGCATGACGCCGCACGCCCTCTCCTACCCCCGGCCCGAGTCGCTCGTCCGGCAGCTGAGCCCGGGTGGGGTCAACGCCGAGCGCGTGCGGTGGAGCAGCGGTCCCGCGGCCGACGAGGTGACGCGGCTGAAGGAGGAGGCGCTGAGCTCGGTTGACGCCGCCGACCTGGAGCAGGCGCTCGTCGACTGGCAGACGGCGCTGGCCGAGGGCGGGCCCTACATCCCCGCCGCGCAAAACTCGGGGACCGTGGTGTCCACCGCCGACGTGTCCGGTGCCGAGTACACGCCGGCCGGGTGGATCGTCGACCTGGCCGCGGTGGAACCGGCATGACGTCGCACGTGCCGGGCTCCGCTGCTGCAGCGGAGCCCGGCACGGGCACCGGCCAGCAGAGCCCGTCGGTGCCCGTGCCGCAGACGGACGCCGGGATGCCCGGCGGAACGGTCGAACCGCGCGCCAGGCGGTCGAGCCACGGGTTCCTCCGCTACCTGGTCAAGCGGCTGCTCATCACGGTCGGGCTTCTGCTGGGCACGACGGTGATCGGCTTCAGCCTGGTGCAGCTCGCCCCGGGTGACCCGGTCGCCGCCAACCTGTCGGACGCGGCGCTGGGCGACCCCGAGGTCGTCGCGGCGTTCGAGGAGAAGTGGGGGCTGGACGAGCCGTTGCCGGTCCAGTACCTCACCTACCTGGGCAACCTCCTGCAGGGTGACCTCGGGACCTCGCAGCAGACCGGTCGGCCGGTGATGACCGAGCTCCTCGACTACGTGCCCGCCACGATGGAGCTGGCCCTGCCGACGCTGGTCCTGTCCCTGGTCATCAGCATCGGGCTGGGGTTGCTGTCAGCCGTCCGGAACGGCGGCGCCGCCGACCAGACCGTGCGGGTGTTCTCCCTCGTCGGGCTCTCGACGCCGCCGTTCTGGCTGGCGCTCCTGGCGCTGTACCTCTTCTTCTACGTGCTCGGGGTCTCGCCCAGCGGCGGTCGGCTCAGTCCTCAGTACAGCCCCCCGGAGCAGGTCACCGGTCTCTACACGGTCGACGCTCTGCTGCAGGGCGACGTCGCCCTCGCCTGGGACGCCGCTCAGCACGCCATGCTGCCGATCCTGGTCCTCACCCTGGTCACCGTCGCGACGCTCACCCGGTTCGTGCGCTCCGCCCTTCTCGAGGTGCTCCGCAAGGACTACATGCTCGCGGCCCGCGCCAAGGGGCTGTCGACCCGCGTCGTCCTGACCAAGCACCTGCTCCGGGCGGGGCTGCTGCCCATCCTGACCATCGCCGGCCTCACCTTCGCCTCGCTCCTCGCCGGGACGGTGCTGGTGGAGAGCATCTTCTCGTGGCCGGGGCTGGGCTCCTACGCCTACGAGAGCGCCACGGCGCTGGACCGCTCCGCGATCCTGGGCGCCAGCCTGTTCATCGCCGCCGTCTACCTGGGGGTCAACCTGGTGGTCGACCTGCTGTACGGACTCGCCGACCCGAGAGTGCGGCTCACATGACGCAGACACACTCCTCCCTCACCGAGCTGACGGAGGAGGACGAGGCTGCCACGGTCGCGGCCGCCGAGGCCACGGCCGCGCCACGCCGGCGGTGGTGGCAGGCGCGCACGGAGGCGGGCCGGATCTGGCGCCAGCCGGTGGTCGTCGTCGCCCTCCTGGTCGCCGCGGCGTGGCTGCTCGTGGCGCTCTTCGCCCCGCTGCTGGCGCCGTTCGACCCGCTGCAGCAGTCCTCCGACGTCTACGCGTCACCGGGCGGGGAGCACCTGCTGGGCACGGACGCGCTGGGGCGTGACGTGCTCAGCCGGGTCATCTACGGCGCCCGGCTGTCGATCCCCCTCGCGCTGGCCATCGTGCTGTGCGCCCTCGCCTTCGGAGGGCTGCTCGGCCTGGTCGCCGGCTACGTGCGGGGCGTCGTCGGCGAGGGCATCATGCGGCTCACCGATCTCTTCTTCGCCTTCCCGCAGATCATCCTGGCGATGGCGGTGGCCGCAGCCTTCGGGCCGAGCACGCTGAACGCGGTGGTCGCGCTGGTCATCGTCTCCTGGCCCATCTACGCCCGGGTCATCCGCGGGGCCGTGCTCTCCATCCGCAGCGAGGACTACCTCAACGCCTCCCGGATGCTGGGCGTGGGTCCGTTCACGGCCCTGCGTCGCGACGTGATGCCCAACAGCTTCGGCCCCGCCGTCGTCCTGGCGACCCTGGAGCTCGGCAACTCGATGCTCCTGCTGGCCGCGCTGTCCTTCCTGGGGCTCGGACCGCGCCCTCCGGCGGCCGAGTGGGGCGCGATGATCGCGCTGGGCACCAACGACATCAGCCGGTGGTGGGTGAGCGTGTTCCCCGGCCTGGCGATCCTCACGGTCGTCCTCGCGTGCAACATCATCGGGGACGCCCTGCGCGACAGGTTCGATCCGCAATCCGTGGGAGGTCGCTGACATGGGCCAGTTGCTGTCGATGTCCGGGGTCGGGGTGAGCCTCCCCGGCCTCCACCGACCCGTCGACGTGCTCAAGGACGTCACCCTGGACGTCGATCCCGGCGAGATCGTCGGCATCGCCGGCGAGAGCGGGTCGGGCAAGAGCATGACCGGGCGAGCACTGCTGGGGCTGCTGCCCGACGGCGCGCGCGTCCGTGGGTCGATCACGTTCGAGGGCACCGACCTCGCCTCGGGTTCGAGCAAGTCCTTCAGGAAGGTCCGCGGCCGGCGGATCGCCATGGTGTTCCAGGACTCCACCGCGGCGCTGCACCCGATGCTCACCGTCGGCGCCCAGCTGACCGAGCACATGCGCCGCCACCTGGGGCTCGACCGTCGCCAGGCCGCGGCGCGTGCCGTCGAACTGCTCGAGCAGGTCCGGATCCCCGACCCCGCCCGTGCGCTGCGCTCCTACCCGCACCAGTTCTCGGGCGGCATGCGGCAGCGCATCGCCATCGCCATCGCCCTCGCGGCCGAACCGGCGCTGCTCATCGCCGACGAGCCCACCACCGCGCTGGATGTCACGGTCCAGGCCGGCATCCTCCGGCTGTTCGACCGCCTGGTGCGGGAGATGGACCTGAGCATCATGTTCATCACCCACGACCTGGGGGTGCTGGCCGCCCTGGCCAACCGCACCTACGTGTTCTACGCAGGCCGGGTCATGGAGACCGGACCCACCGAGGAGCTGCTCCTCCGTGCCCGGCACCCGTACACGGCGGCGCTGCTGTCGGCGCGTCCGGAGACGGCGGACACGGGGGGCGAGCCGGTGCCGCTGCGGCCCATCCCCGGGCAGCCGGCCACCGCCGCCTCGTCCCCGCCTGGCTGCCCGTTCCACCCGCGCTGCGGCGACCGTGTGGGGATGTGCAGCCGGTCCACCCCTCCGCTGGTGCAGGTGTCCACCACGCGGATCGGCGCCCGGGAGGCGGCGCACGCCGCTGCCTGCCACGTCCACGCGCCCGCGGTGCCGCCGCCGGCGGTACCGGTCCCGGTCACGGTCCCGGCGCACGGCGAGGAGGCACGGTGACTCTGGAACTCCGGGACGTCGTCGTCGAGTACGGCGCGATCCGTGCCGTCAACGGCGTGTCCCTGACCGTCGAGCCGGGCAAGATCGTGGGCCTGGTCGGGGAGTCCGGGTGCGGCAAGTCCTCGCTGGCCCGGGCGGCCTCCGGCCTGATCAAGGTCAGCGAGGGCGCCGTGCTCTTCGACGGCGAGCCGGTGGCGCCGCTGAGCTGGCAGCGCCGGCCGCGCCGGGAGCTGGGGCTGCAGATGGTCTTCCAGAACCCGTACTCGTCGCTCAACCCCCGCCGACGCATCGATGCGCAGCTGCTCGACGGGGTGCCCGGCGACGTGCCCCGGCGGTCGCGTCGGAGTTACGTCCTCGAGCAGCTCGAGCGGGTGGGTGTGGCCCCGGACGTCGCCTCCCGTTACCCGCACCAGTTCTCCGGCGGGCAGCTGCAGCGGATCGCGATCGCCCGGGCGCTCGTGACGCGGCCGTCGGTCCTGATCGCCGACGAGCCGGTGACGGCCCTGGATGCGTCCTCGCAGGTGCACGTGGTGAACACGCTGACCCAGCTGGTGCGTGATCTGGACGTGGGCATGCTGTTCATCTCCCACGACCTGGCGCTCGTGCGGCACATCGCCGACACGACCGCGGTGATGTACCTCGGCAAGGTGGCCGAGACGGCCCCGACCGCGCAGTTGTGGACCGAGCCCGGTCATCCGTACACCAGCTCGCTCATCGCGGCGATCCCGCAGGTGGTCGCCGGTGCCGGCCTGCCCGTGGCCCTGGCCGGCGAGGTGCCGGACCCGGCGAACGCGCCGACCGGCTGCTCGTTCCGGCCCCGGTGCCCCCATGCCCACGAGGCCTGCGCCCAGCAGCCCCCGCTCGCCCCGCACCGCGACGGCCGGGCCGCGTGCTGGCTCGTGCAGGGCGCCGGCTCCCCCGTCCGTACCGAGCGGTCGGTCGCGTGACCACCGCCCCACCTCCCGACCTGGAGCGCCTCCCCATGCCCGACGAGCACGAACCCGACCGCGCGCAGGGGCCAGCGGTCCCCGAGGCCGACGGCACCGACATGCAGTTGCACGACCTGCGCATCTCCGTGGACCGCATCGAGGGGCGGTCCGTCTGCGGGCTGCGGGTCGGTGACTACATCGACGTCGTTCGGTCCAACGAGATGCGCCTGCCGGAGGGCAAGCACTTCTGCATGTACGCCTTCGCCGCCGCGTTGCCGATGCTCGCCGCGAAGCAGCGGGACCTGCCGGCGTGCGACTGGATGTCGCAGGACTCCCACGTCGCCTGCCCGGATCCGGAGGAACGACTCGTCATGCGCATCGACCGGCTCGGCGTCTCCCGGCTCAAGTCGGGGGACCTCACGTGAGCGGCGGGGCGCAGGACCGCCGCGAGGGGGCGTGGCCGCGCACCGACCGCGTCGAGATCGGGCTCGGCCTGCAGAGCGACAAGCGGGCAGGGGAGTACGCCCGGCTGGCGCGGCTGGCCGAGGAGCACGAGATCGACGTGATCAGCGTCTTCTCCGACCTCATGTTCCAGCCGCCGATCTTCGCGCTGCTGGAGATGGCGGGCGCCACGGAACGCGTCCGTCTGGGCGCCGCGTGCTGGAACCCCTACTCCATGCACCCCTACGAGATCGCCGGCCAGGTCGCAGCGCTGGACCTGGCGTCGCACGGGCGGGCCTACCTCGGTCTCGCCCGGGGCACCTGGCTGGGCAGCGTGGGCATCGAGCAGCCCCGCGCCCTGGGTTACCTCCGGGAGGCGGTCGGCTACGTGGCGGACCTCCTGTCCGGGGACGTCGCAGGCTCGGAGGGGACCGTCTTCCGCCGTGACGCGGGCGTCCGGTTCCGCTTCCAGGTGCAGCGGACGCGGGTGCCGCTGCTGCTGGGCGTGTGGGGTCCGCAGGCCTCCGCCCTGGCGGGTGAGCTCGCCGACGAGGTCAAGATCGGCGGCAGCGCGAACCCCGCCCTGATCGACGTGATGCGGGGACGTCTGGCGCCCGGTGAGCTGCGGGCCGGCCGGGCGCAGGGCAGCACGCGGGTGACCCTCGGCGCGGTGACGGTCGTCGACGAGGACGGCGAGAAGGCCCGCGCCAAGGCGCGCGCGGAGGTGGCCATGTACCTCGCGGTGGTGGCCGACCTCGACCCCACGGTCGAGCTGCGGCCCGGCCTGCTCGACGAGGTGCAGGCCCTGGTGGCGGTGGGGGACCACGCCGGCGCCGGTGCCCTGATCCCCGACGACCTGCTGGACCTCTTCGCCTTCTCCGGCTCGCCGGAACAGGTGGCTTCACAGGCGCAGCGGCTGATCGATGCCGGGGCCGACCGGATCGACTTCGGCACCCCGCACGGCCTGCAGGACGACACGGGGATCGAGCTGATCGGGAGCCGGGTCGTGCCGCTGCTCGACCGGCGCCCGCGGAAGCCGGTGGACGGTGCCGCCGCGGAGCCCGTCGCTGGGTCCGCGTCGTCGTGACGAGCCGTTTCGACGTGGTCGTGGCGCCGGGGGTGCTGGCCGACCACCGGACGGCGCAGGAGGTCTTCTCCCGGGCCCTGGAGCGCCGGGGAGAGCTGGGATCCCTGCTCTTCCCGGCGAACCAGGCCGAACTCCGGGAGACCCTCGGGAAGCTCGCGGCCGCGGGGGAGTTCGGCTACCTCCCGGCCGTCCCTGCCGACCTCGACGCGCAGGACCTCCCGGGCGCGCCGGCATCGGTCGTGCGCATCGACGTCGACAAGCGGGACGCGGACCGGTCGCCCTGCGTCCGCCGGCACGTCCGCGGCCGCGGGATCGACGGTCTCCGGTTCGCCGTGGACGCGTGGCACTTCCACCGGGCGCGGCCGGTCCGGCGCATCGCCTACGGAGCCGACCCCGACCAACGCGTGGAGGTGCGTCTGCCCCGGGGCCCGGTCGGTGCGACGCACCCGGTCGCCGTGCTCGTGCACGGGGGCTACTGGCAGTCCCGGTGGGAAGCCGACCTGATGGATGCGCTGGCGGTGGACCTCGCCGACCGGGGCTACGTCGCGTGGAACCTCGAGTACCGGCGCCCGGACGACCACGGGTGGGACGCCACGGCCGCCGACGTCGCCGCCGGTGTCGCGGCCCTGGCGACGGCCGACCACGGTTGCGGCGTCGACCTCGACCGTGTCGTGCTGCTGGGCCACTCCGCGGGGGGGCAGCTGGTCCTCCGGCTGGCTGCCGACATCGCGGACGACCCCGCGGCCCCCGTCAGGCCGGCGCTCACCGTGTCGATGGCCGGGGTCCTGGACCTCCACGTGGCCGACCGCCGCTGGCTCGGCGAGGGGTCGATCTCCCGAGCGGTGGGCGGCCGGGCCGACGAGCTACCGGACGCCTACCGACGCTCCTCCCCGATCGCCCGGCTGCCGATCGGGCTGCCCGTGGCGGTGGTCTGCGGGCTGCAGGACAGCCTCGACCTGCTCGACCTCGGTCGCAGCTTCGCCGCCGCCGCCGAGGCCGCCGGTGACGACGTCACGGTCCTGGAGGAGGACGGCAACCACTTCTCCGTGATCGACCCCGACCACCCGATGTGGGAGTCGATCGCCGGGCTGGTCCGATCGAAGGTGCCCGTACCGTCCGCCGGCTCGGGCGGCGGCCGCCGGACGGACGGCTCCTGAGCGCGGACGGCCGGGCGCCGGCCGACGAGGTGGTCGAGGGCTTGCGGGAGATGTACGACGCGTTCATGGCGCGGGATCGCGAGCGTTTCGACCGGCACCTGGCCGACGACGTGACCACGTGGGAGTCGGAGCTGCCCGGACTGCTCACCCGCGCCCAGCTCGACGCCCACCGCGACGGTGCGGGCCGCTCCGGGAGCGGCGCACCGCAGAGCCTCCGCGTGCACCCGGTGCGCGTGGACGTCTGGGGCGACGTCGCCGCCGCCCGCTACGAGCTCCGGGTGGTGCCGGCTCCGGGCGCTGCGGAGGAGACGACGCGGGTCACCGACCTGCTGCGACGAGCCGACGACGGCTGGCGGATCGTCCACCACCACGCGGAGGCGCTCCCGACGCCGAGCACCTCCGAGGAGGCGTCGTGAGGATCCTCCGTGCGCACCGGCTGGGCGAGCCCGGGGAGGTGCTCCAGCTGGACGAGGCGGCGCCCCGCGATCCCGGACCGGGTGAGGTCCGCATCGCCTGCGAGGCGGTCGGGCTCAACTTCCTGGACGTGTACCTGTGCCGCGGAGGGCACCGCCACGGCTCACCGCCTCCGCTGACACCCGGCGTCGAGGTGGCCGGTCGCGTGGTGGCGGCCGGTACCGGCGCCGAGCACCTCCTGGGCGTCGACGTGCTGGCGTGCCCGGCGTTGCCGGAGGGCGCGTTCGCCGACGAGGTCGTGGTCGACGCCACCCTCGTCGTCCAGCGGCCGGAGGACATCGACGTGGTCGTCGCGGCCGCGCTCCCCGTCGCCTACCAGACCGCGTGGTGGGCGCTCGAGCGCGCCGGCGTGCGCGAGGGGCACACGGTCCTCGTCACCGCAGCCGCCGGCGGCGTGGGCACCGCGGTGGTCCAGCTGGCGCTCGCCCGCGGTGCGCACGTGATCGCGGCGGCCGGAGCCGAGGCCAAGCTGGACCTGTGCCGGCGGCTCGGCGCGGCCGTCGCCGTCGACTACACCACCGAGGACCTGCGCGACCGCGTCGCCGAGGCGACGTCCGGGAACGGGGTGGACGCGATCGTCGACTCCGTCGGTGGCGCGCTCACCGAGCCGCTCGTCGACTCGCTGGCCTTCGAGGGCAGCATGGTCGCGGTGGGGAGGACCGGCGGGGAGTCGGTGGTGGACCCCGCGCGCCTGATGGCCCGCAACGGCTCCCTGGTGGGGCTGTCCTGGGGATCGCAGTACCCCTGGACCCGTCGGGGGGACGTGCAGCGCGTGCACGCCGAGCTGTTCGACCGCGTGCGCGACGGGACGGTGGCCCCGGTTCTGGAGACCGTCGGGCTGACCGGGGTCCCCGAGGCCCTGGACCGCATGGCGGCCCGCCAGACGGTCGGCAAGATCGTCGCCGTGGTCCGCGACCGCTGATGGCGCCGGCGCCGGGCGGCCGGGACGACGACGGGACAGCCGTGCCCGCCGTCGACCTGAACACCGTCCTGGGCAAGGTCGTCACCGTGCTGTTCGCCTTCCGGGCGGAGGACCACGGCGTGTCCCTCGCCGAGCTCCGCCGGCGGACGGGGCTCCCGGGCGCGACCCTGCACCGCATCGTCTCCGACCTCGTCGACGTCCGCCTGCTGGACCGTGCCGACGGGTCGTACCGGCTCAGCGGCCAGGTGTTCCAGCTGGGCATGCGGGCCTCGACGGAGCGGGGACTGCTCGAGGTGGCCACCCCCTTCATGGAGGACCTCTACGAGCGCACGCACGAGACGGTCCACCTGGGCACCCCCGACGGGGACGGCGTCCTCTACGTCGCCAAGATCGGCGGGCACCGGCAGGCCGCGGCGCCCTCGCGGATCGGGGGCCGGATGCCGCTGCACTGCACGGCGATCGGCAAGGCGCTGCTGGCGCACGCGCGCCCCGAGCAGGTGGCCCGCATCGTCGCTGCGGGGCTGGAGCGGCGCACGCCGCACACCGTCACCGCACCCGGGATCCTGCGACGTCAGCTGGAACGCGTGCGGGAGACGGGCGTCGCCTTCGAGCACGAGGAGTCGGCCGTCGGCATCGTCTGCGTCGCCGCTCCCGTGCTGGACCCGGACGGCCGGCCCCTCGCGGCCATCAGCGTCACCGGCCCGGCGGTCCGGTTCCGTCCCGACGCCGTCGCGACCGCAGTGAAGGCGGCAGCGGCGGGCGTGGCTGCGGTGCTGGCCCGCAGGGCCACGGGCACCGATCCGGTGAGTGGAACGCCGGCCTAGGCGTGGGCGGGAGCAGCGGACAGGGTTGGCTCCCACCGCCGCAGTTCGACCAGAGGACGTCATGACACGAGCGATCACCCCGCCGGGCGCCCCCCGTGAGCGACGGGATGCAGTGCACGAGGCGGCGGAGCGGCTGGCGACCGCCGCCCGCACCGGTGTGCCCTGCGCGCCGGTCCGTGACCTGATCGGTGCCGACGACGTGGACTTCGCCTACGCGGTCCAGCAGCGGTTCGCCGAGCGGCGACGCGCCGCGGGTGCCCGTCTCGTCGGCCGCAAGATCGGGCTGACGTCACCGGCGGTGCAGCGCCAGCTCGGGGTCGACCGGCCCGACTTCGGCGTCCTCTTCGACGACATGGACGTGAGCGGCCTGGCCGAGGTGCCCTCGGCGCGGCTGCTGCAGCCCAAGACCGAGGCCGAGATCGCCTTCGTCCTCGCCGCGGATCTCGACGAGGGCCCGCTGGATGACCGGCAGGTGCGCGACGCCGTGGCCTACGCCGTCGCTGCGCTGGAGATCGTGGACAGCCGGATCGCCGGCTGGGACATCACCTTCGGCGACACCGTCGCCGACAACGCCTCCAGCGGGTTGTTCGTGCTCGGCGACGTCCGGCGGACCCTGGCCGAGGTGGAGCCGGTCGAGGTCGCGATGACGCTGCGGCTCGGCGGCGAGGTGGTGTCGGAGGGCACCGGCGCCGCGTGCCTGGGCGACCCGCTGCTCGCGCTGGCCTGGCTGGCCCGCACCGCGCGGGACCTCGGTGAGCCGCTGCGCGCCGGGCAGATCGTCCTGTCCGGCGCCCTCGGGCCGATGGTGGCCACCCCTCCCGGTTCCGCGGTGTCCGCGGACCTGGGTCCACTCGGCACCATCGGTGCGACGTTCTCCCGGGAGGGAACGGCATGAGGAAGAGCAAGGTCGCGATCATCGGATCGGGCAACATCGGCACCGACCTCATGATCAAGGTCGTCCGGAACTCCGACGTGCTGGAGATGGGCGCGATGGTCGGGATCGATCCCGACTCCGACGGTCTGGCGCGGGCCGCCCGCTTCGGGGTCCCGACGACGCACGAGGGCGTCGACGGGCTGATCGCGATGGAAGGTTTCGGCGACATCGAGATCGTCTTCGACGCCACCTCGGCGAAGGCGCACATCGCCAACGCCGAGAAGCTCACGCCCTACGGGAAGCGCCTCGTGGACCTCACGCCCGCGGCCATCGGGCCCTACGTCGTGCCGCCGGTCAACCTCGACCACCACCTGGCCCAGGACGCCCCGAACCTCAACATGGTGACGTGCGGTGGCCAGGCCACGATCCCCGTCGTGGCCGCCGTCTCCGAGGTGACGCCCGTGCCCTACGCGGAGATCGTCGCCTCCATCGCGTCGAAGTCGGCCGGCCCCGGCACGCGGGCGAACATCGACGAGTTCACCGAGACAACCGCGCACGCCATCCAGACCGTCGGCGGCGCCGGCCGGGGCAAGGCGATCATCGTGCTCAACCCCGCCGACCCGCCGCTGATCATGCGCGACACCGTCTTCTGCCTCATCGGCGACGCCGACCACGACGCCGTGCGCGCCTCCGTCGAGGACATGGTCGCCCGGGTGTCCGAGTACGTCCCCGGCTACCGGCTCAAGCAGCAGGTCCAGTTCTCCCCGGTCGGCGACGGGGAACCGGTGCACACGCTCCTCCCACCCGGGGCGCCGCCGGTGACCACGAAGGTGTCGGTGTTCCTCGAGGTCGAGGGGGCCGCCCACTACCTGCCCGCGTATGCCGGCAACCTGGACATCATGACCTCGGCGGCGCTGCGCGTGGGCGAGGGGCTCGCCCGCAGCGCCCAGCGGGAGCGCACGGGGGTTCCGGCGTGACCGCGCTGTACGTCCAGGACGTCACCCTGCGGGACGGGATGCACGCCATCCGGCACCGCATCGACCCGGTCGACGTCGGCCGGATCGTCGCCGCGCTCGACGCGGCCGGCGTGGACGCGATCGAGGTGGCTCACGGCGACGGCCTGGCCGGTGGCAGCCTGAACTACGGACCGGGCAGCAACACCGACTGGGAGTGGATCGAGGCCGCCGCCGAGAACGCGCGGCGCGCCGTGCTCACCACGCTCCTCCTGCCCGGGATCGGCACCATCGCCGAGCTGAAGGAGGCGCACTCGCTGGGCGTGCGGTCCATCCGGATCGCGACGCACTGCACCGAGGCCGACGTGGCGGCCCAGCACATCGCCACCGCACGCGACCTCGGCATGGACGTGTCGGGCTTCCTCATGATGAGCCACATGGCGCCGGCCACCGAGCTGGCGCGGCAGGCGGGGCTGATGGAGTCCTACGGCGCCCACTGCGTCTACGTCACCGACTCCGGCGGCCGGCTCACCATGGACGGCGTCCGGGAACGGGTGCGGGCCTACCGGGACGTGCTCCAGGCCGACACGCAGATCGGCATCCACGCCCACCAGAACCTGTCGCTGGGCGTGGCCAACTCGGTGGTGGCCGTGGAAGAGGGCGTCACCCGGGTCGACGCTTCCCTTGCCGGGCAGGGCGCCGGCGCCGGCAACTGCCCCATCGAGCCGTTCGTCGCCGTGGCGAACCTGCAGGGCTGGCAGCACGGCTGCGACCTGTTCGCGCTGCAGGACGCCGCCGACGACCTGGTGCGGCCCCTGCAGGACCGCCCGGTGCAGGTGGACCGGGAGACGCTGACCCTCGGCTACGCCGGCGTCTACTCCAGCTTCCTCCGGCACGCCGAAGCGGCGTCGGAGCGCTACGACGTCGACGTCCGGACCATCCTGCTCGAGGTCGGGCGGCGGGCCCTGGTGGGCGGCCAGGAGGACATGATCGTCGACATCGCGCTGGACCTGCAGGCCGCGCAGCGAGACGCCGACGTCGCCTAGCGAGGCCGCTCGGACCGCCGCGGCGCGGTCCGGGTGGACCCCTGCCCTCTCCCGTGGTCGTCCGGAAGGGAAACGATGTTCTCCAAGGTCCTGGTCGCCAATCGCGGCGAGATCGCGGTGCGGGCCTTCCGCGCCGCCTACGAGCTCGGCGTGGGGACGGTCGCGGTCTTCCCGTGGGAGGACCGCAACTCCGTCCACCGTCTCAAGGCCGACGAGAGCTACCAGATCGGGGAGCCCGGGCACCCGGTGCGGGCGTACCTCTCCGTCGACGAGGTCCTCACCGCGGCGCGGCGGGCCGGTGCGGACGCGATCTACCCGGGATACGGGTTCCTGGCGGAGAACCCGGAGCTCGCGGCGGCCTGCGCGGCTGCCGGTATCACCTTCGTCGGCCCGCCCTCGGCAGTCCTGGAGCTGACGGGGAACAAGGCGCGCGCGGTCGCCGCGGCCCGCGAGGCGGGGCTGCCGGTGCTGGCCTCGACCGAGCCGAGCGCCGACGTCGACGCCGTCCTGGCCGCCGCCCGGGACATGCCCTTCCCGCTCTTCGTGAAGGCCGTCGCGGGTGGTGGTGGCCGCGGGATGCGGCGCGTCGCGGAGCCGGCGGACCTCCCCGGTGCGGTCCAGGCGGCCATGCGGGAGGCGGAGGCGGCGTTCGGCGACGCCACCGTCTTCATCGAGCAGGCGGTCGTCGACCCGCGTCACATCGAGGTGCAGGTCCTCGCCGACGGGACCGGCGACGTGGTGCACCTCTTCGAGCGCGACTGCTCGGTGCAGCGCCGGCACCAGAAGGTGGTCGAGCTCGCGCCGGCGCCGAACCTGGACCCGGCGCTGCGCGACCGGATCTGCCGCGACGCGGTCACGTTCGCCCAGGCCATCGGCTACGTCAACGCCGGCACCGTCGAGTTCCTCCTCGACCGGGACGGCCGCCACGTGTTCATCGAGATGAACCCGCGGATCCAGGTGGAGCACACGGTCACCGAGGAGGTGACCGACGTCGACCTCGTGCACGCGCAGCTGCGGATCGCCGCTGGGGAGACGCTGGCCGGACTCGGCCTGGTCCAGGAGTCCATCCGGCTCAGGGGCGCCGCCCTGCAGTGCCGGATCACCACGGAGGACCCGGCGAACGAGTTCCGCCCGGACATCGGCCGGATCACCGCCTACCGGTCGCCGGGCGGTGCGGGGATCCGGCTGGACGGCGGCTCGTCCCTCGGTGCGGAGGTGGGAGCGCACTTCGACTCCCTGCTCGTGAAGCTGACCTGCCGGGGGCGGGACTTCGACACGGCGGTCCACCGCGCCCGACGCGCCGTGGCGGAGTTCCGCATCCGCGGCGTGGCGACGAACATCCCGTTCCTGCAGGCGGTCCTCGACGACGAGGACTTCCGCGCCGGCCGGGTCACGACGTCGTTCATCGGCGAGCGACCGCAGCTGCTCACCGCGCGCTCCTCGGCCGATCGTGGCACCAAGCTGCTGACCTACCTCGCGGACGTGACGGTCAACCGGCCGCACGGCGAGCGCACCCGCGTGATCGACCCGGCCGGCAAGCTCCCGCCGGTGGACGTGCGGACGCCCCCACCGCCGGGGTCCCGTCAGCGGCTCCGCGAGTTCGGGCCGAGCCGTTTCGCCGCGGACCTGCGCAGGCAACCGGCCCTCGCGGTCACCGACACGACCATGCGGGACGCGCACCAGTCACTGCTGGCCACCCGGGTACGGACCAAGGACCTGGTCGCGGCCGCCGGCCACATGGCCCGCACCACGCCCGAGCTCTGGTCGCTGGAGGCCTGGGGTGGGGCGACCTACGACGTGGCGCTGCGCTTCCTGCACGAGGACCCGTGGGACCGCCTCACCGCGATCCGGGAGGCCGTGCCCAACATCTGCCTGCAGATGCTGCTGCGGGGACGCAACACCGTCGGGTACACGCCGTACCCGGAGCTGGTCACCACGACCTTCGTCCGTGAGGCGACCGCGGCCGGGATCGACGTCTTCCGGATCTTCGACGCCCTCAACGACGTCGAGCAGATGCGCCCGGCCATCGACGCGGTCCGGGAGACGGGGACGGCGGTCGCCGAGGTGGCCCTGTGCTACACCGGAGACCTGTCCGACCCGTCGGAGCCGCTCTACACCCTCGACCACTACCTGCAGCTCGCCGAGCGCATCGTCGAGGCGGGGGCGCACGTGCTGGCGATCAAGGACATGGCCGGCCTGCTCCGGCCACCTGCTGCCGAGCTCCTGGTCCGCGGGCTCCGCGAGCGGTTCGACCTCCCGGTCCACCTGCACACCCACGACACCTCCGGCGGCCAGCTGGCCACGCTGCTCGCGGCCTGGGGGGCGGGTGTGGACGCCGTGGACGGGGCGACCGCCGCCATGGCGGGCACCACCAGCCAGCCGCCGCTGTCGGCCATCGTGGCCGCCACGGACCACACCGAGCGGGCCACCGGGCTGAGCCTGGCGGCCGTGAACGACCTCGAGCCGTACTGGGAAGCGGTCCGCCAGTTGTACGCGCCGTTCGAGTCGGGGCTCACCGCCCCGACCGGTCGCGTGTACACGCACGAGATCCCCGGCGGCCAGCTGTCGAACCTGCGCCAGCAGGCGATCGCGCTGGGCCTCGGTCAGCGGTTCGAGGAGGTCGAGGACGCCTACGCGGCCGCCGACCGGCTGCTGGGGCGGCTGGTCAAGGTCACCCCCTCGTCCAAGGTGGTCGGTGACCTGGCCCTGCAGCTGGTGGGGTCGGGCGTGACGGTCGCGGAGTTCGCCGACGACCCGGCCAGGTACGACCTGCCCGACTCGGTGATCGGCTTCCTGCGCGGGGAGCTGGGCAACCCTCCGGGAGGTTGGCCGGAACCCTTCCGCAGCAAGGCCCTGGTGGGCCGACGTCCGCCGCAGCCCCCGGTGGAGTTGGACGACGACGACGTGCGCGGGCTGGCCGAGCAGCCCCGGGCGACGCTCAACCGGCTGCTGTTCCCCGGGCCGGCCCGCGACTACGCCGCCCACCTGGACCTCTTCGGGGACACCTCCGTGCTGCCGACCCGAGAGGTGCTCTACGGGCTGCGACCGGGGGAGGAGCACGCCGTCGACCTGGAGCCCGGCGTCCAGCTGCTGATGAGCATCGAGGCGATCTCCGAGCCCGACGACCGCGGCATGCGCACCGTCATGTGCACGCTGAACGGTCAGCTACGGCCGGTCACGGTCCGCGATCGCTCGGTCGAGGCGGCGGTCAAGGTCGCGGAGAAGGCCGATCGCGCCGACCCCGGGCACGTGTCCGCCCCCTTCGCCGGCGTGGTCTCGCTGGCGGTCACGGAAGGCGACGCGGTGGACGCCGGGCAGCAACTGGCCACCATCGAAGCCATGAAGATGGAGGCGGCCATCACGGCGCCCGTCGCAGGCACCGTCTCCCGCCTCGCCGTCGTGCCCGTCCAGCAGGTCGAGGGCGGCGACCTCCTGCTGGTCCTGCGGTGACCCGCCCCCCCGGCGTCCCCGACCGCCCGACGACCGATCACCGCCCTCGTCCCCAAGGAGCTGCCCGTGACCACCACCCCGCCACGCCCCGCCGCCCGGACCGACCGGAGCGGGGTGGACGTCGGCCGGCTGACCGTCGGGGTGCTCGGTGGAACTGGCCCGCAGGGTCGCGGGCTGGCCCTGCGCCTGGCCCTGGCCGGGCAGCCGGTCGCTCTCGGATCCCGCGACGCGGACCGCGCCGGTGAGGTCGCGGCCGGGGTGGCCGCGCGTGGCCGCGCTGCCGGCGGGACCGACGTGCGGGTCACGGGTGGGTCGAACCTCGAGGTAGCCCGCGGTGCCGATCTGGTCGTGGTCGCGGTTCCCCACTCGGGTCACGCCGACACGCTGGCGCCACTGGCGGACGCCCTTGCGGGCAAGGTCGTCGTCGACTGCGTGGTGCCCATGGCCTTCGACGCGCGGGGCGCCTACGTCCTCGATGTCCCCGAGGGCAGCGTGACCGAGCAGGCGGCAGCCCTGCTACCGGCCAGCTCCGTCGTCGGCGCCTTCCACCACCTCTCGGCCGTGATCCTCGAGGACCTGTCCCACCCCACCATCGATGCCGATGTGATGGTGGTCGGTGACGACCGGTCGGCTACCGACACCGTGCAGGCCCTCGCCGGACGTCTGCCCGGTGTGCGGGGTGTCTACGCCGGACGGCTGCGCAACGCCCGGCAGGTGGAGGCGCTGACCGCCAACCTGGTGTCGGTCAACCGCCGGTACAAGGTCCACGCCGGGGTCCGGGTCACGGACGTGTGAGCAGCGCACAGCGACGCCCGGGGGTGCCGCTACGGCTCGTGCTCGTCCTGGGCGCGCTCACCGCCGTCGGACCCCTGTCCCTGACCCTCTACCTCCCGGCCCTGCCGCAGATGGCCGATGACCTGGCCACCACGGAGGCGATGGTCCAGCTGACGATGACGGCCTGCATGGTGGGGCTGGCGTTCGGCCAGCTGCTGATCGGCCCGGTCAGCGATCGCTACGGGCGCCGGCGACCGCTGCTCATCGGGGTCGGCGCCTACGCCGCCAGCTCCTCGCTGTGCGCGCTGGCGCCCGACATCGGCCTGCTGCTCGGGCTGCGGCTGGTGCAGGGCATCGGCGGCGGTGCCTGCATCGTCATCGCGCGGGCCATCGTCCGGGACCGTTTCGGCACCGACGACGTCGCGCGGGTGTTCTCGCTCCTGCTGCTGGTGACCGGCATCGCCCCGGTGACCGGCCCTCTCTTCGGTGGTCAGCTGGTGCGGCTCACGTCCTGGCCCGGTCTGTTCGTCGCTCTCGGCGTGATCGGGGCCGTGATCCTCGTGGCGGCGGCGTGGGGGCTTCCCGAGAGCCTCCCGCCCGGCGCCCGGGGCAACGGCGGGCTCCGGGCGACCGGCGGCCGGTTCGCGACGGTGCTGCGCGACCCACGCTTCCTGGGGTTCACGGGCGTGGTGGCGCTCGTGACGACGGTCCTGTTCGCCTACCTGTCGATGAGCCCGTTCGTGCTGCAGGGCGACTACGGGCTCAGCGTCCAGGCGTACTCCTACGTGTTCGCCGGCTCGGCCCTCGGGATGATGGCGGCCGGGCAGGTCGGTGCCTGGCTCGTGCGTCGCCGGGGTGCCGCGTGGACCCTGCGCGCCGGCCTCGTCGTCGGCCTCGCGCTCGACTGCGCACTCGCCGCCGCTGTCGTCCTCGGCGCCGGCCGCCCATGGGTGCTGCCCCTGCTCGTGGCGGCCGTGTCCGCGGTGTCCCTCGTCCTGCCCTCGGCGTCGGCCCTGGCCGTGGCACGTCACCGCTCCCGTGCCGGGACGGCCATCGGCGTCCTGGGCCTCGCCCAGTTCGGGGTCAGCGGTGGGGTCGCTCCGCTGATCGCCGCCGGGGGGACGAGCCCGTCGCTGATGGTCTCGACGATGGCCTGCGCCGCGGCGTGCGCGCTGCTCATCGAGCTGCTGCTCGCCCGGACCGGGGTCCGCCGCGGGGCAGAGCGGACCGGGGAGCGGCTCCGAGCGGTGGCCCCGGACGGTGTCGCCTGACCGGTCTCGTCGAGCGAGCGACCGGGAACCGCGGTCACACGTCCCGGCGCTGGAAGGAGAGCGCGGTCAGGCCGAGGACGACGGCGACCCACAGCACGGCCCAGGCCAGGTACACCGGGCTCAGCGGGGCGTCGGCGAGGAAGGGGAAACCGCCCTCCGGGCCCATCTGGATCGGCGCGACCGGGTCCTGGAACGCGTTCATGGCGCCGCGCCACAGCCCGTCGGTGGGCAGCAGCACCCGCGACACGCTGCCCACCCGCTCGACGCCATCGTTGCCCAGCGCCCCGCCGATGCCGCCGACCACGCCGGCGACCCAGGTGGCGCCGAACAGGCCGACCGCGACGATCCCCGACGCCATCGGCGAGATGACGCTGGACAGCAGCAGGGCCAGCGTGAGGAGCACGACGGTCTCCGCGCCCAGCAGCGCCAGGCCCGCGGCCGGCGACGGCGGCCAGTAACCCACCACCCCGCGGACGACGAGCAGCTGCGCCAGCCCGGCCAGCACCACGTAACCGCACCCGAAGGTGAGCAGGCCGAGCCACTTGCCGAGCAGCACCGACGACCGGCGCACCGGCCGGGCGAGCACCGCCAGCGCCTGGCCCGACTCGACCTCGCCGGCGAGGGTGGGCCCCGCGAGGAAGGCGGTGCCGATCGCCGCGATCAGGCTGAAGCCGAACATGATCAGGTTGGTCAGCAGGGACGCCACCAGGCGCGCCTCGCCGCTGGTCAGCGTGCCGAGCTCGGTGTCCAGGCCGATGAGCCGGGAGAAGCCCCACCCGCTGAGGGCGAGCAGCACCACGGTCAGCGCCAGCAGCGCCCACACGACCTTGCGCCGGGCGGCCTCCCGCAGGGTCAGCCCCGCGATCGTCACGACGATCACGGCGCGGCCTCCTCGTGGCGCAGCACGGCGAGCAGCCGCTCCTCCAAGCTGATCCGCACGGGCTCCACGGCGTGCACGCGCACCCCCAGGCCGACCAGGTCGCGCACCAGGTCCGGCACGGTGACGCCGTCGTCCTCGGCGGCCAGCGCGACGGTGAACCAGTCGCCGCTGCGGGTGAGCGTGCCGGTCGCGCGCAGCCGCTCGTCGGCCCGCGGGCCCACGTCGCCCAGCCGCAGCCGGACCTCGTGCTGGCCGAGCAGCTCGGTGAGCGTGCCCGAGGCCGCCACCCGACCCCGGTCGAGGATGACCACCCGGTCGCAGACCCGCTCGACCTCGCCGATCAGGTGCGAGTTCAGCAGGACGGCGACGCCCCTGGAGCGCAGCGAGAGCACGATGTCGCGGACGTCCACCCGGCCCAGCGGGTCCAGCGCGCTGGTCGGCTCGTCGAGGACCACCAGCTCGGGCCGGGCGACCAGCGCGACGGCGAGCCCGAGCCGCTGCTGCATGCCCTTGGAGAACCCGCCGACCCGGTCACCGGTCCGCTCGGAGAGGCCCACCAGCGCCAGGCACTCCCGGCGCTCCGCGGCGGGCACGTCGGCCCGGGCGAGCTTCACGTGCAGGTCGAGCACCTCGGCGGCGGTCAGCCACGGCTGGTAGCGGAACAGCTCGGGCAGGTACCCGACGGCGCCCCGCGAGCGCGGGTCCGTCGACGGCCGGCCGAGCAGCAGCACCTCGCCGGCGTCGGGGCGCACGAGGCCGAGCAGCATCTTGATGACGCTGGTCTTCCCGGCGCCGTTGGGTCCGAGCAGGCCGACGACCTCGCCCCGGCCGACGCTGAAGGAGACGTCGTCGACGGCGGTCCGGCGTCCGTACCGCTTGCGCAGCCCGGAGCACCAGACCGCCGGTGACGGCGGCAGGTCGTCGAGCGCACCGCCCGACGTCCCCGCCGCCGTCGACCCGGTTGCCATGCCCCGGACCGTAGCGGCGTCAGCCGAGCCCACGGGCGACCGACAGCAGCTCGTCGGCGCTGAGCGAGCCGGCGACCCCGGTCATCACGCCGTCCTCGACCCAGACCACGCCGGCGAAGAGCCCGTTGCGGGAGGTGAGCACGGTCGCCTCCGACCCGTCGACGTCGGCCGTGGAGCTGGTGACCAGCTCCGCGGGAACCGGCAGCGGCAGGGTCGCGGCGTCGGTGGAGAGGTCGCGCAGCTGGCCGGCGAGGCCGTCGGGGATGCCGGGCAGCGACAGGAGGTGGTCGCGCACCGTCTCGAACGGCACGCCCGAGGAGAAGACCTGCGGCGCCCCCACCCGGGCGACGACGAGGGTCGGCACGCCGGTGGGCTGCGACCACACCGCGGCCACCCCCGGTCCGGCCTCGAACCGGAGGGTGCTGCCGTCGATCCCCGGCGGCGGGGGCGGCAGGACCTCGCCCTCGGCCGCGGCGGCCTGCGCGGCCTTGTCCGCGGAGAAGGTGAAGGTGGCGTCCACGACGCCGGCGACCTGGTAGGCCGGCTCGCCGGTCACGCCCTCGGGCAGCTCCGCGACCTCGGGAACCGCCAGCCCGGTGCGCTCCTCGGCGGTGGCGGCATCGGGCACCTGCTCGGGGTCGGGTTGCCGGGTGATCTCCACGTCGCCGTAGGCCGAGAGGTCGGGCACCTGCACCAGGTCGGTCGCGGTGACCTCGACCGGGTCGACCCGCTCGGTCTGGAAGATCGGCAACCAGTCGTTGGCGGCCGCGACC
Organism: Blastococcus sp. KM273129; assembly: GCF_021698995.1. Lineage (NCBI taxonomy): Bacteria > Bacillati > Actinomycetota > Actinomycetes > Geodermatophilales > Geodermatophilaceae > Blastococcus > Blastococcus sp. KM273129. The sequence continues at coordinate 60,418 of NZ_SSXB01000010.1, forward strand.
CCGGCGCCGGTCAGCAGCACGACCGCGCCGAGCGCGGCGACCGCGGGCCGGCGGGCGGCGGCGCCCCAGCGGCTGCGCGTGGCAGCGCGCGCCGGGCGGGCGGCGGGGACGGCCGAGGCCCCGGCGGCGGAGAACCGGGCCCAGGCCGCGTCGGTGTCGACGGCACCCGACCGGCCGAGCGCCGCGCCGACGAGCTGCGCATCGGCGCGGACGTCGTCGAGCGCGCGCAGGCAGGCGGGGCAGCCGGCGACGTGGCCGCGGTCGGCGTCGGAGACCCCGGCCGGCTCGTCGACCAGGCGGCGCAGGACGCCCTCATCCGTGTGACGCATGACGGTTCAGCTCCTCGCGAAGTGCGGATTCGGCGCGGCGGACGGTGGTGCCGACGCTGCCGGGGGACAGATCGAGCGCGGTCGCGACCTCGGCGTAGCTCATGCCGCTGTGGCGCAGCACCAGGGCGGTCGCCTGCTTGCGGGGCAGCCGGGCCAGCGCGGCCCGGACGCGGCTGCGGTCCTCGAGGGTGAGCACGGTGTCGGCCACGTCGGGGGTGACGGCGTCGACCGTGGCGGCCACCGCCTCCTCCCGGGAGGTGCGGCGGCGGCCCGAGCGGATCAGGTTGAGCGCGGTGTGCGCCGCGGCGACGGAGAGCCAGCCGCCGGCCTCGGCCGCGGGCACCGACGAGCGGCCGAAGGACAGGAACACCTCCTGGGCGACGTCCTCGGCCTGGTCGCGGGAGCCGAGCACCCGCGCGGCCACGCCGACGACCCGCGGGTACTCCCGCCGGAAGACCTCCTCGAGGTCGGGCCGCACCGCACCGCGGGTCGCTGCTGCCGGCACGCCGCCCGTCCCTCCGACCCGGCGCACCGCACCGGGGAATGTCAGGACGGCCGCCGGTGCCGGCCGTCCGTGCCGTACGAGGTCCATGCCGGTGTAGCACCGCCGCGCCCGCGGATGTGACACGCGGCCCGCGGGGAGACCGGTCAGCCGCGGCCGGCGGGCGCGCCCGACTCGTCGACGAACCGGCCGCGCAGCCGCAGCAGCGGCCGGGCGGCGGGGTCCAGCACCGGCACGTCGTCCACCGCCAGCAGCGCGAGCACGTGGTCGCCGGCCTCGACGAGCCGCTCCAGCCGGCAGTCCAGCGCGGCGAGCCCGCCGGAGAGCACGATCGCCCCGCTGCCAGGGGCTCGGGTCCACGGCACCTGCTCCAGCAGGTGGCGGGCGCTGGGGCGCCCCGCGGAGGCGAACCGCGAGGCGATGATCGCGTGCTCGGCGGCCAGGACGGTCAGCGCGCCCGAGCCCACCGTCTCCAGCACCTCGGCCGGGTAGCCGTCGGCGGAGAGGCCGACGGCGACCAGCGGCGGAGCGGCGGAGACGCTCATCACCGAGCTGACCGTCGTCCCGACGTCGTCGATGTCGTCCCGGACGGTGAGCAGGCAGACGCCGGCGGCGAGCTGGGCCAGGGCGGTGGTGAAGGCGGCGGGGTCGACCGGCATGGCGGCCAGTCGACCACACCCCCACGATGGAGCACGTGAGCGGACAGGGGCGTGAGCAGCGCAGCGAGGGACGAGCGAGGAGCGGAGCGCCCCGCGGTGGCGAGCCGGGAGATCCGACAGAAGCCGAGCGCACGTACGACGTCGTGGTCCTGGGCGCCGGCTCCACCGGCGAGAACGTCGCCGACGTCGTCGTGCGGGGCGGGCTGTCGGCGGTGCTGGTGGAGCCCGAGCTCGTGGGCGGCGAGTGCTCCTACTGGGCGTGCATGCCGAGCAAGACGCTGCTGCGGGGCACCGAGGTGCTCGCCGAGGCCCGCGCCGTCGACGGGGCCGCGCAGGCGGTCACCGGGGAGCAGGACGTGGCGGCCACCCTCGCCCGCCGTGACTCGTTCACGTCGCACTGGGACGACTCCGGCCAGGTCGAGTGGGTGCACGGTGCCGGCATCGACCTGCTCCGGGGCACCGGCCGGCTCGACGGCGAGCGCGCCGTCGTCGTCACCGCCGACGACGGCACGACCACCCGGCTGACCGCCCGGCACGCCGTCGCCGTGTGCACGGGTTCGCAGGCGGCCCTGCCGCCGGTGGAGGGGCTGGCCGACGTCGACCCGTGGGGGCCCCGCGAGGCCACCAGCGCCAAGGAGGCACCGGGCCGCCTGCTGGTGCTGGGCGGCGGCTACGTCGGCTGCGAGATGGCGACGGCCTGGCAGGCGCTGGGCTCGCAGGTGACGCTGCTGCAGCGCGGGGACCGGCTGCTGCCGGGGCTGGAGCCGCAGGCGGGGGACGCCGTCGCGGCATCGCTGCGGGAGGCGGGCGTGGCCGTGCGGCTGGACACCGAGGTGACCGCCGCCCGCCGCGACGGCACCGAGGTGGTCCTGACGACGGCGGACGGCGAGGTGCGCGGGGACGAGGTGCTGGTCGCGACCGGCCGCGCGGCGCGGACGGGGGAGATCGGCGCGGAGACCGTGGGCCTCGAACCGGGGGAGTACCTCTCCGTCGACGCCTCGCTGCGGGTCCGGGGCTCCTCGTGGCTGTACGGGGTGGGTGACGTCAACGGGCGCCGCCAGCTCACCCACATGGGGAAGTACGAGGCCCGCCAGGCCGGCGCGGCGATCGTGGCGCGGGCCCGCGGGGAGGAGGTCGACACCTCGGCGTGGTCGCCGTTCGTCGCGACCGCCGACGACGTCGCGACGCCGTCGGTGGTGTTCACCTCGCCGCAGGTCGCCAGCGTCGGGCGGACCGCCGCGGAGGCTGCGGAGGCCGGGCTGCCGCACCGCGTCGTGGAGTACCCGCTCGGGAACGTGTCCGGCGCCGCGATCTTCGCCGACGGGTACACCGGGACGGCGGTCGCGGTCGTGGACACCGAGCGCGAGGTGCTGCTGGGCGTGACCTTCGTCGGGCCCGCGGTCGCCGAGCTGCTGCACGCGGCGACGATCGCGGTCGTCGGCGAGGTGCCGATCGCGCGGCTGTGGCACGCCGTCCCGGCCTACCCGACGATGAGCGAGATCTGGCTGCGGCTGCTGGAGACCTACCGCGGCTGACCGCGGCCCGACCCCCGCGACGGCGCAGCGGGCGGTCGTGCTGGAGTGGCCCCGTGCAGTTCGACCGCTCGTCGCGTTCCCCCTGGCGCCGCTACATCGCCCTCGGCGACTCGTTCACCGAGGGGCTCAGCGACCCCCACCCCGAACGCCCGGGTGAGTACCGCGGCTGGGCCGACCGGCTGGCCGAGCACCTCGCGGCCGCGGCACCCGGCGCGGACGTCGAGTACGCGAACCTGGCGATCCGCGGCCGGCTGCTGGCGCAGGTGCTCGACGAGCAGGTGCCGGTGGCCCTGGCGGCGCAGCCCGACCTGGTCAGCCTGGTCGCCGGCGGCAACGACCTGATGCGCCCGGGCGCCGACCCCGACGCGTTGGCCGCGCAGCTGGAGTCCGCCGTCGTCCGGTTCCGCGCCGCGGGCGCCGACGTCCTCCTGGCCACCACCGCGGACACCCGGAACACGCCCATCCTGCGCCGGCTGCGCGGCCGGATCGCCGTCTTCGACGCCAACCTGTGGTCGATCGCGGCGCGGCACGGCGCCGCCGTCCTGGACCAGTGGGGCGCGGCCTGGATCCAGGACTTCCGCCTGTGGGACACCGACCGCATCCACCTCACCGACGAGGGCCACCGCCGGATGGCGCTGGCCGCCGCCGCGGCGCTGGGGCTGCCCGGTGCCGACGGCGAGGACTGGCGCACTCCGCTGCCGCCGCAGCCGCCCCGAGAGCTGCGGGCGGCGCTGGCCGAGGAGGCCGCCTGGGTGCGCGGCTTCGTGGCGCCGTGGATCGGCCGGCGGCTGCGCGGCCGCTCCTCCGGCGACGGCCGCGCCGCCAAGCGCCCCGTGCCCCTCGCCCTGCCTCGCACGTGACGCGCTGGAACGGCCCCCTCCAGGGACCCGGCCCGAGCGTGCGAGCGGTGGGGAGGTGACGTGCTGGAACGGCTCGGTCCGGAGGCTCGCCACGAGCCTGCGAGTGGGGAGCGGGACCGGGTCCTTCCTCAGTCGTCGTCGGGGTCGGCGAGCTCGTCGAAGAGCGAGCCGGCACCGAACCGGCCGGTGTCGACCAGGTCGTGCCCGGCGGGGGACGACGGCGGCCGCTGGCGGGGGAGCGCCGGTGCTGGCCCGGGGTGCTCGGGCAGCAGCTCGCCGGCGACGTCCTCGGCCGGGGTCTCGGTGACCTCGCCGATGAGCACCTCGGCCGGGCTGGGCAGGGGCGCGGGGCGGCCGAAGGCGTAGCCCTGCGCCATGGCGCACCCGTGGTCGAGCAGCCACGCGGCCTGGTCGAGGTCCTCGATGCCCTCGGCGATGACCTGCAGGCCCATGCCGCGGCCGAGCTGGAGCAGGCCGTGCACGAGAGCCGCGGTCGAGGGCTGCGTGACGACGTCGGCGACGAACGACCGGTCGATCTTGACGGTGTGGATCGGCAGCCGGTGCAGCGCGGTGATCGCCGAGTAGCCGGTGCCGAAGTCGTCCAGCGCCAGCGTCACGCCCTGATCGGTGACGACGGCGACCGAGTGCAGGGTGGCCTCGGCGGCGAAGAGGGCCGTCGACTCGGTGATCTCCAGCTCCAGCCGCTGCGGCGGCAGCCCCGACTCCTCCAGGGCCGCGGCGACGAGCTCGCTGAAGCCGTCCTCGGCCAGGTGGCGGGCCGAGATGTTGACGTGCACCCGCAGGTCGTCGGCCCAGGTGGCGGCGTCGAGGCAGGCGCGCCGCAGCACCCAGGCGCCCAGCTTGGAGGTGAGCCGGTTGTTCTCCGCGACGTCGAGGAAGGCGCCGGGCGGCAGCAGCCCGCGGGTGGGGTGCTGCCAGCGGAGCAGCGCCTCGTAGCCGAGCAGCGTCTCGTCGGCCAGGTGCACGATCGGCTGGTAGAACAGCCGCAGCTCGTCGTTGTCGAGCGCGTGGCGCAGCTCGGTCTCCAGCTGCAGGGCGTCCACGTCGCTGCGCGACAGCGCCCCCTCGTGCACCTCGATGCGGGCGCGCTGGCCGTCGGCCTTGGCCCTGGTGAGCGCGCTCTGCGCCTGGCGCAGCAGGTCGTCGGGGGTCATGTCGGCGCCGAGGGTGAGCCCGACGCTCGCCGACAGGGTGACCTCGCGGTCGTTCACCACGAACGGCTCGTCGAGCACGCTGAGCAGGCGGTCGGCCAGCGCGCGCAGCCCGTCGAGGTCCTCGACGTCCTCGGCGACCACCAGGAACTCGTCGGCGCCCAGGCGCACCGCGGTGTCCTCGACGCGGGTGCTCCACCGGAGCCGGTCGGCGAACTGGCTGAGCAGCAGGTCACCGGCCTCGTGGCCGAGCGCGTCGTTGACCGCCTGGAAGCGGTCGATGTTGAGGTGCACGAGGCCGACCTGCAGGCCGCGGCGGCGGGAGAGCGCGACGGCGTGCCGGAGCCGGTCGGTGAGGGCGCGGCGGTTGGGCAGTCCGGTGAGCGGGTCCATGAAGGCCCGGCGGACGGCGTCCTCCTCCGCCCGGCGGCGGTCGGTGACGTCGACCAGCGAGAGGACGACGAACTGCGGCGTCCCGTTGTTCTGCCGCACCACCTCGTGGGACTGCACCACCCACAGCTCGGTGCCGTCCGAGCGGCGCAGCCGGCGCTCGCCGTCGAGCAGCAGGTTCGGGTCCAGGTCCGGCTCGCCGGGCGCCGGCCTCAGCCCGAGGTCGCCCACCGGCGGGTCGTCGGGGTGCGCCAGCAGGTCGACGTGCCGGCCCGCGAGGCTCTCGGCGGTGCGGCCGGTGAGGGCGCACATCCGCGGGTTGGCGACCAGCACGTGACCGTCGAGGTCGACGAGGGCCTTGGCGATCGGTGCGCCGAGGAACAGGGCCTGGAACAGCTGGCCCCGGTCGGCGAGCAGCGTGTCGATCGCCCGCAAGCGCTGCCCGGCGCCGCCGCCGGGCGTGCCCGGGGAACGGGGCATCTCGGGTGCGGGGAGGCTCACCGGGACAGCGTCACGCATCGCAGGCGAGAAGTGACGGAACCCGTTCACGGAGAGTCGTGGTCGACCAGTCACACTGCGTCGCAGGTCGTCACACCCGCCCCACGGGTCGCGCCCGCGTGGTGGACCTGCCATGCGCGGCGGGAATCCCGGCCGCCGTCGACGCGCTCCAGCAGCAGACATCGACGAAAGGACCTGTCGTGGAGAAGCGGATCGGCTTCCTGTCCTTCGGCCACTGGCAGCCCATCCCCGGCTCGCTGGTGCGCACCGGACGGGACGCCCTCGTGCAGAGCGTGGAGCTGGCGGAGGCCGCCGAGGAGATGGGCCTCGACGGCGCCTTCGTGCGGGTGCACCACTTCGCCCGGCAGCTGTCCTCCCCGTTCCCGCTGCTGGCCGCGATGGCGGCGCGCACCCGGCGGATCGAGCTGGGCACCGGCGTCATCGACATGCGCTACGAGAACCCCCTGTACATGGCGGAGGAGGCCGCCGCGACCGACCTGCTCGCCGGCGGCCGGCTGCAGCTGGGGGTGAGCCGGGGCTCCCCGGAGACGGCGCTGCGCGGCTCGGAGGCCTTCGGCTACGTACCCGGCGAGGGCAGCACCGACGCCGACCTGGCGCGGCAGAAGACCGCCCTGTTCACGGCCGCGATCGCCGGGCAGCCGGTGGTGGACGCCGATCCGCGGATGACCGGCGGCGCGAGCGGCAGGCTGGCGGTCCAGCCGCAGTCGCCGGGGCTGGCCGACCGGATCTGGTGGGGGTCGGGCACCCGGGCGACGGCGGAGTGGACGGCCCGGCAGGGGCTGAACCTGATGAGCTCGACGCTGCTGGTCGAGGACACCGGTGTGCCCTTCGACGAGCTGCAGGCCGAGCAGATCGCCCGGTACCGCGCCGCCTGGGCCGACGCCGGGTGGGAGCGCGAGCCGCGGGTGTCGGTGAGCCGCAGCGTGCTGCCGATCACCACCGACCAGGACCGGCAGTACTTCGGCGGCGGCCGGGACGGCGAGGACCAGGTCGGCATCCTCGAGGGGGTGCGGGCCCGGTTCGGGAAGAGCTACACCGGTGAGCCGGACGCGCTGGCCGAGGCGCTGGCCAAGGACGCCGCCGTCCGCGAGGCCGACAGCCTGCTGCTCACGGTGCCCAACATGCTGGGCGTCGAGTACAACGCAAGGCTGCTGCGGACGGTCGTCGAGCAGGTCGCGCCGGCGATCGGCTGGGTGCACCCGGACCGCCGCGCGGCCTGACCCCGCCCTCACCCAGGCCTCGTCGGGAACCTGCGCTCACCCACCCGGTGGAGGTATGGCGGGCATGCGGCGCCCGAGCCGCTGGTCGCACGTCAGGCTCTGCGGGTGCCGCCCGCCGATGACGAGTCCCGCTGGGCCGAGGCGCAGTCGCTGCTGGAGCGCGCGCCCACCCCGTCGGCCGAGGAGCGGTTGCGCCACTGGCGCCGTGTCCGGGTGGCGTCCGTGCTGGCTCTCGGCGCGGCTGCGGCGGTGCTGTTCGCGGGGCAGTGGGTCGTCTCGCCCACTGCATGGCGGCTGGCCCTGGTCGCCGTGCTGTCGGTGGTTCTCGGTATCGCCGCTCTGCACCTGCAGCGCGACGTTGCCCGCGTGCGCGCGTTCCTCGGCCGGCACCCCGCCGGCGACGGCTCAGCCGCGTAGGTCGAAGCCGAGATCGAGCACGGGTGCGCTGTGCGTGAGCGCCCCGACGGCCAGGTAGTCGACGCCGGTCGCCGCGACCTCGGCCGCCCGCTCCAGCGACAGCCCGCCGCTGGCCTCCAGCCGCACGCCCGTGCCCCGCACCAGCTCCACGGCGGTGCGGGTGTCCGCGAGCGGGAAGTTGTCGAGCAGCACCAGCTCCACGCCCGCCGCGATCGCCTCGCGCACCTGGTCGAGGGTGTCGCACTCGACCTCCAGCGGCACGTCCGGCGCCGCCGCCCGCACCGCCTCCACCGCGGCGGTGATGCCGCCGGCCGCGGCCACGTGGTTGTCCTTCACCAGCGCCGCGTCGCCGAGCGCCAGGCGGTGGTTGGCCCCGCCGCCGCAGCGGACGGCGTACTTCTCCAGCACCCGCAGGCCCGGGATCGTCTTGCGGGTGTCGCGGATCGCCGCGCCGGTGCCCGCGACGGCGTCGACCCACCTCCGGGTCACCGTGGCGACGCCGGAGAGGTGGCCGACCAGGTTCAGCGCGGTGCGCTCCGCCGTCAGCAGCGCCCGGGTGGGCCCCTCGACGGTGAGCACCGGCGCGTTCGTGCGCGCGGCCATGCCGTCGGCTGCGTGCAGGGCGACGTCGACGTCGTCCCCGCCCACCAGGCCGAACACGGCCGCGGCCACCGGGACGCCGGCCAGCACGCCCGGCGACCGGGGCACCACGTCGCCGGTGGCGCGGGCGCCGGCCGGGACGGTGGCGGCGGTGGTGACGTCGGGGCCGAGCGCGAGGTCCTCGTCGAGGGCCCGGCGGATCACCTCCTCGACGACCGCGGGGTCCAGGCCGCCGTCGCGGAGGACGTCGGCCAGCTCCGGCCGCAGCGGGTACCACTCGGTCATGCCGCTCCCTGGGTCTGGTCCGCCGCGGTCAGCGGCACGGTCCGGGTGTGCAGGTGCCCGGTGCCGTCGATGCGGTGGGCCAGCCGCACCTGCCACTCGGGGCGGCTGCCCGGCGCGTCGGCCCGCCGGTGGCAGCCCCGGCTCTCCGGACGGGCGAGCGCGGCGGTGGCCAGGACGGTCGCGACGGTGTGCACCGCCGTCGCCTCGACCGCGGCCAGGTCGAGCTCGCCGGTCCGGGGAGTCGCGGCGAGCACTCCGGCCAGCTCGGCGAGGCCGGCGGCGGTGCGCAGCACGCCGGCGTGCCGGCTGGTGGCCACGCCGATCGCCGCGCGCGCCGCGGGGTCGGCCGCCGTCGTGCCGGCGGTGCGGGGCGCGACCGGCCCGTCCGGCGGAGCCTCGGGGAGCGCGGCGTCGAGCAGCGCGGCGCAGCGCCGGGCGGCGACCAGCCCCTCGGTGATCGAGTTGGACGCCAGCCGGTTGGCCCCGTGCACACCGGTGCAGGCGACCTCCCCGACGGCGAGGAGCCCGGACACGCCCGTGCGCCCGTCGAGGTCGGCGAGCACCCCGCCGCAGGTGTAGTGCGCGCCCGGTGCCACCGGCACCGGCTCCGCGGCCAGGTCGAAACCGGCCTCCCGGCAGGCGCGGAGGATGCCGGGGAAGCGCCGCTCCAGGAAACCGGCCCCGAGGTGCATGGCGTCCAGGAGGACGTGGTCCTCGCCGGTGGCGGCCAGGTGCGCGGCGACGGTCGCCGAGACGACGTCGCGGGGGGCGAGATCGGCCATCGGGTGGGCCCCGGCCATGACGCGCCGCCCGGCGCGGTCGACCAGCACCGCCCCCTCGCCGCGCACGGCCTCGGAGATGAGCACCTGCTGCCCGGCGGCGCCCGGTCCCCGCCACAGCACGGTGGGGTGGAACTGCACCATCTCCACGTCGGCGACCTCGGCACCCGCGCGCAGCGCCAGCGCCAGCCCGTCGCCGGTCGTGCCGGCGGGGCTGGTCGCCGCGGCGTAGGCCTGCCCGTACCCGCCGGTGGCCAGGACGACGGCGTGCGCGCGCAGGTCCCCGGCGCCGGTCAGCGCCCCGCCGTCGGTCACCCGGGCGACGCGCAGGCCGGCCACGCTCCCGTCGGCGGCGTGCAGCGCGTCCAGCGCGACGGTGCCCTCCAGCACCTCGACGCCCGCCGCGGCCAGCGCCCCGACCAGCGTGCGGGTGACCTCGGCGCCGCTGGCGTCACCGCCGGCGTGCACGATCCGGTCCCGGCTGTGCCCGCCCTCGCGGGTGAGCGCGGGCCGGCCGTCGCCGCCCAGGTCGAGCCGCGCGCCGAGGTCCTGCAGCAGCGCGATCGCGGCCGGCGCCTCCGCGACCAGCGTGGCCACGGCGGCCGGGTCGCAGAGCCCGGCGCCCGCGGTGAGGGTGTCCTGCCGGTGCAGCGCGGCGTCGTCGTCGGCACCCAGGACGGCGGCCAGGCCGCCCTGCGCCCAGCGCGTGCTGCCGGCCCCGAGCGCGCCCTTGGTGACGACGACGACCCGGCGTCCCGCGGCGGCGAGCGCGAGTGCGGTCATCAACCCGGCCGCGCCGCTGCCCACCACGACGACGTCGCTGGTGCGCCGCCAGGTCGCCTCGGGAAGTGGCAGCGCGGGGACGACAGCGGGGGCCACCGGCGCGGTGCGGCGCGGCCCCACGGTCACTCGCCGACCAGCGAGGGGGTGCCGAGGGCGATCATCGCCTCGACGGCCGAGCGGGCGCGGGCGGCGACCTCCGGGTCGACGGTGACCTCGTCGCGGCCCTCGCGCAGCGCCCGCAGCAGCTTCTCCGGCGTCGACATCTTCATGTACGGGCACTCGGCGCGCGGGTTCACCGCCTCGAACGCCGCGGCCGGGTTGGCCTGGCGGAGCTGGTGCAGCATGCCGATCTCGGTGGCGACGAGCACGCGCTTCGCCGTCGTCCGCCTGGCCTGGTCGAGCATCGCGCCGGTGGAGAGCACGTGGACGCGGTCCGAGGGCAGGTCCCCCTGGCCGACCATCCACAGCGCGCTGGTCGCGCAGCCGCACTCGGGGTGCACGAGCACCTCGGCGTCCGGCGCGTCCTCGATGCTCTGCCGCAGGTCGGTGGGGGAGATGCCGGCGTGCACGTGGCACTCACCCATCCAGATGCGCATGTTCCGCCGTCCGGTGACCCGCTGGACGTGGGCGCCGAGGAACTGGTCGGGGAGGAAGAGCACCTCGCGGTCGGCCGGGATGGACTCGACCACCTCGACGGCGTTGGAGGAGGTGCAGCAGATGTCGGTCTCGGCCTTCACCTCGGCGGTGGTGTTGACGTAGGAGACGACGGCGGCGCCGGGGTGCTCGGCCTTCCACGCGCGCAGCTGGTCGGCGGTGATCGTGTCGGCCAGCGAGCAGCCGGCGGCGGCGTCCGGCACGAGCACCGTCTTCCCGGGGCTCAGGATCTTCGCCGTCTCGGCCATGAAGTGGACGCCGGCGAAGACGATCGTGCTCGCGGTGCTGGCCGCGGCGATGCGGGACAACGCCAGCGAGTCGCCGACGTGGTCGGCGACGTCCTGGATCTGCGCGGCCTGGTAGTTGTGCGCCAGGACGACGGCATCGCGCTCGGCGGCCAGGCGGCGGACCTCGTCGCGCCAGTCCTGCCACTGCTCCGGGGTCCACTGGGCGGCGGTGGGGGCGGGGAGCGTTGCGGTCACCGGGGACCTCCGGAGGAGTGGGTTTTGGACTTTCAGGCGAAAACCTCTGCCGGCAAATCTAGCATGGGATCCGTGACGTCCGTGTGGTCCTCGCCCGAGCGGCCGGCCTTCCCGCACCAGGCGCTCGCCGTGGTGCTGCAGGTCCGGGGTGCGCGCCTGCACGTGATGCTCTGGCGGCGCGGCAAGGAGCCGTTCGCCGGCGCCTGGGCGCTGCCGGGCGGGCCGCTGCTGCCCGACGAGACCCTCGGCGCCTCGGTCGGCCGGCAGCTCGCGGCCAAGGTGGAGGTCGCCCAGCTCGCTCACCTGGAGCAGCTGGAGACCCGCAGCGACCCGCACCGCGACCCGCGCAGCCGCACCGTGGCCACCGCCTACCTGGGGTTGCTCCCAGGCGACCTCGACCCGGTGCTGCCCGGGGACACCGCCTGGCACCCGGTCGACGCGCTGCCGGAGACGGCCTTCGACCACGGCTCGATCGTCGGATCGGGGCTGGAGCGGCTGCGGGCGAAGCTCTCCTACACCAACGTCGCCTTCGCGCTGGCCCCCCCGACGTTCTCCATCGCCGAGCTGCGGGAGGTCTACGTCGCCGCGCTCGGCTACGAGGTCACCGCCACCAACCTGCAGCGGGTGCTGCTGCGGCGCGGCGTGCTGGAGCCGACGGGGGAGCAGGCGGCGTCGGGGCGCACCGGCGGGCGGCCCGCCGCGCTCTACCGCTTCGCGACGACGACCCTCGAGGTCACCGATCCGTTCGCCGTGCTCAAGCCCCCGTCGGCACGCTGAGGTCACCGCGACAGGAGCCGGCGGAGCCCGTGATCACGATCGGGTGAACGTCCGGCCAGCCGGTTTGGTGCGGGTGGGGGCGTGCCTATCTCCCGTGCCGAACGCACCTCGCGGGAACCGAACGGAGACGCACGTGCTCATCCTTGGCCTCATCCTGCTCTTGCTCGGCCTCGTCCTCGACATCTCCATCCTCTGGACGATCGGGGTCATCCTCCTCGTCGTCGGAGCCGTCCTCTACATCCTCGGCGCCACCGGGCGTGCCGTCGGAGGGCGGAAACACTGGTTCTGACGCCCGTGGCGCAGGCTCTCCCGGGCTCTGCACCTGCGACGCGGTGCAACGGCGGGCCCCCGGCTGCTCCGAGCAGCCGGGGGCCCGCCGTCGCTTCGCGGAGCAGGTCGGCGTGGCCGTTGTGCCGGGCGTACTCCTCCACCAGGTGGAGCAGGATCCACCGCAGCGAGAAGGTGCCGTCACGGCCCCACGGCCGGTCCTCGGTGTCCAGCGGCAGCCGCCGGGTGACCTCGTCGACCGCGTCGGCGACCGCACGCCAGGTGGACCAGGCCCTGGCCACGTCCTCCGCGGTGACGGTCCCGGGGTCGACGCGGAACTGCTCGTCGCGGTCGCGGACCACCTCGGGCCACAGGTCGTGGGGGAGGCCGCCGAAGCCGACGAGCCAGCCGGTCTCCACCGCCGCGAGGTGGCGCACGACGCCCAGCAGCGTGAGCTCGGAGGTCGGGACCGCCCGGGTGGCCAGCTGCCGGGGCGTCAGCTCCGCGCACTTCCACTCCAGCGTCTGCCGGTGGTACTCGAGGAAGGCGGTCAGCAGCCCGGCCTCGTCCCCGGTCAGCGGGGGTTCGGTGCGGTGGTCGGCAGGGGTCATCGGAACTGCTCCCACGGGTCGGGGGGCGCCGGCAGGTGCCGTCGGCGCGCATCCTGCGGCACCGGTCCGACATCCGCGGCCCCGACCGCCACCCCGGTGCGTGCGGTCACCGTCCGGCTGCGCCGGTCCGCCGCTGCTTCCGGAGGAGCCAGGCGCCCACGCCCAGGTTCGCGACGGCCAGGAGGGCGAACAGCAGCGTGACGACGCCGTCGCCGGACGTGCCCAGCCCGCCGGCCGCGAGCAGCGCCCACATCGCCCCGAGCGCGAGGTACAGCGTCGGGCTGGGGCGTCTGGCGGGCCGGCTCACCTGCCCTTCGTAGGTCACGCCCCCGGCCGAGGGCAAGCGCCCCCGACCGGTCGGGGCCCACTGGCTCATGCGGGGAGGGGCCCCAGGCCGAACGGGTGGATGTGGCTGCGGGGGTGGCCGGTGCAGCCGCAGACGGCCGCCTCCCCCTCGTGGTCGCGGTAGTCGCAGCAGGGCACCAGCTCGGCCGTGGTGGCGGAGGGCATCGGCGTCCGGTCCGTCAGGCGGACGAGCACGTACCCGACGACGGCCACGGCGCCCAGGACTGTGACGGCGACGACCACCGTCTCGACGATCTCGATGGCGACGGCGACGACGACCAGGACCGCGAGCAGCCTCCACATGGGAGCGATCATCGCCCGGCGCGCACGGAGGACGACCGGTCATCGCCCGGCCGGGGGACACCGGCGAGCGCGCCCGGCAGGACTCGAACCTGCGGCCAAGTGCTTAGAAGGCACCTGCTCTATCCGCTGAGCTACGGGCGCTCGGACGCTGATCATCGCACCGCCCGGCGAGGTGGTGGCGGCGGCCGGTCCCCGCGTCGTCCACAGGGGAGAGGGGCGTCCACAGTTCCCGCGACGCGCTCCCGGCAGGGAGGCGCTGCGGCCAGGGTCGACGGCACACCGGCATCCCGCCGGTCGCGCCGACCGGCGCAGCACCCACGAGGAGCACCGTGAACGACACCTACATCACCGTCGTCGGCAACGTCGCCGACGACCCCCGCCGCAAGGTCACGGAGAAGGGCGCGGTCACCAACTTCCGCATGGCGTCCACCGCCCGCCGCTACGACTCCGGTAGCGGGGAGTACGTCGACTCCGGCACCTTCTGGATCGACGTGGAGTGCTGGAACGGCCTGAGCAGCAACGTCGCCGGGTCGGTCAGCAAGGGCGACCCGGTGATCGTCCAGGGCACCCTGACCACCCACGAGTGGGAGTCGGACAACGGGACCCGCCGGAAGCCGCAGCTGCGGGCCACCGCCGTCGGCCCGAACCTCGCCAAGGGCATGGCGGTGTTCAAGCGGGACCGGTCCGGCCGCGTCCCCGGTGTCCCGGCCGGCCAGGACCCCGCCGCGGGGCTCGAGGGCCGCGCGGGGACCGAGGTTCCCGACGCCGGGTGGGACTACCACGGGGACGGTGCGACGTTGTCACCCCTGGACGGCCCCGATCTGCCGCAGGAGCCCGCGCACGCCTAGTTGCCTGGGCTGGGAGGATCGGAGGCGAGAACGTACGGGGTGGGGCCGCGACCCGCGGCCCCGCCCCCGCTCGCGAGACGACGGAAGGCCCGAGAAGCCAGTGGCTCAGTACATCTACACGATGGTCCGCGCGCGCAAGGCGCACGGCGACAAGGTGATCCTCGACGACGTCACCCTGTCGTTCCTGCCCGGCGCGAAGATCGGCGTCGTCGGCCCCAACGGCGCCGGCAAGTCGACCGTGCTGCAGATCATGGCCGGTCTGCAGCAGCCCTCCAACGGTGACGCGACGCTCGCCCCCGAGGCGACGGTCGGCATCCTCCTGCAGGAGCCGCCGCTCAACGAGGAGCTCGACGTCCGCGGCAACGTCGAGGAGGCGGTGAAGCCCCTGCGCGACGCGCTGACCCGCTTCGAGGAGGTCAGCGCGGCGATGGGCGAGCCCGACGCCGACTTCGACGCGCTGCTGGCCGAGCAGGGCGAGCTCATGGAGGTCATCGAGAACGCCGACGGCTGGGAGCTCGACGCCCGCATCGAGCAGGCCATGGACGCGCTGCGCTGCCCGCCCGGCGACGCCGACGTCACCGTGCTCTCCGGTGGTGAGCGGCGCCGCGTCGCGCTGTGCCGGCTGCTGCTGGAGGCGCCCGACCTGCTGCTGCTCGACGAGCCCACCAACCACCTGGACGCCGAGAGCGTCGCGTGGCTGGAGCAGCACCTGGAGAAGTACGCCGGCACCGTCGTCGCGGTGACCCACGACCGGTACTTCCTGGACAACGTGGCCCAGTGGATCCTCGAGCTCGACCGCGGCCGGGCCTACCCCTACGAGGGCAACTACTCCACCTACCTCGAGACGAAGGCAGCCCGCCTCCAGGTCGAGGGCGCCAAGGACGCCAAGCGCCAGAAGCGCCTCAAGGAGGAGCTGGAGTGGGTCCGCTCCGGCGCCAAGGCCCGCCAGGCCAAGAGCAAGGCCCGCCTCGCCCGCTACGAGGAGATGGCCGCCGAGGCCGAGAAGTTCCGCAAGCTGGACTTCGAGGAGATCCAGATCCCGCCGGGCCCGCGCCTGGGCAGCGTCGTCGTCGAGACGAAGAACCTCACCAAGGGCTTCGGCGACCGCGTGCTCATCGACGACCTGTCGTTCACGCTGCCGCGCAACGGCATCGTCGGCGTGGTCGGCCCCAACGGGGTCGGCAAGACCACCCTGTTCAAGATGCTGGTCGGCGAGGAGAAGCCGGACGACGGCGAGATCAAGGTCGGCGAGACCGTGCAGCTGTCCTACGTCGAGCAGAACCGCAGCGGCATCGACCCGAAGAAGACGCTGTGGGAGGTCGTCTCCGACGGTCTGGACCACATCAAGGTCGGCAACGTCGAGATGCCGTCGCGGGCCTACGTCGCGGCGTTCGGGTTCAAGGGCCCGGACCAGCAGAAGCCGGCCGGCGTGCTCTCCGGTGGTGAGCGCAACCGGCTGAACCTGGCGCTGACCCTCAAGCAGGGCGGCAACCTGCTCCTGCTCGACGAGCCCACGAACGACCTCGACACCGAGACGCTCACCAGCCTCGAGGGCGCGCTGCTGGAGTTCCCCGGCTGCGCGGTCGTCGTCAGCCACGACCGGTGGTTCCTCGACCGGGTGGCGACGCACATCCTCGCCTACGAGGGCGACTCCAAGTGGTTCTGGTTCGAGGGCAACTTCGCCGACTACGAGAAGAACAAGGTGGAGCGGCTCGGCCCGGACGCGGCCCGGCCGCACCGCGCCACCTACCGCAAGCTCACCCGCGACTGAAACGAAGGACCCTCTCGCGCCCAGCACTCGCGAGCTCGTGCCGGGGCCCTGCGAGGGGGCCGGTTCCGAGACGTCACCTGGGCCGGTGAGGGACGTCGGCACGGCCGGTCCGGGCGTCCGCCCGGGCCGGCCGTCGGCGTCCTGCGCTCAGCTCCCGGCGAAGCCGGCGACGAACCGGGCCTGGCCGCGGGTCTCGATCGCGTGCGGCCGGTAGTGGCTCCGCACGTAGGCGACCGCTCGGGCCGGCGGCAGGCCGTCGAGAACGGCCAGGCAGGCCAGCGCCGTCCCGGTGCGCCCCGTGCCACCGGCGCAGGCCACCTCGACCCGCTCGGAGCCGGCCCGCTCCAGCACCTCGCGCAGCGCCGCACGGAGGTCGGCCGGGCTGGAGGGCAGCCGGAAGTCCGGCCAGCGCACCCACCGCGCCTCCCAGGGCACCGGGCACGGTGCACGGCCGAGCAGGTAGACGCCGAACTGCGGGTCCGGGCCGTCGGGCGCGGGCCGGCGCAGCCCGCGTCCGCGCACCCGGCGGCCCGACGGCAGCTCCAGCACACCCGGTTCGGTCCCGGCCCAGGCCTCCACACCGGCACCGTAGGCCGCTCGCCCGCCGTCCGGAACGGGTACCGCGCGGGTGCGCTTCCACCATGCGGCAGGGTGGGCGCCGTGAGGCACACCGTGCAGGTCCCCATGCGCTGGTCGGACATGGACGCCTACCAGCACATCAACAACGTCGCCTTCCTCGGCTACTTCGAGATGGCCCGCGTGAACCTGTTCTTCGAGCAGCCCACGCACGACGAGCGGACCGGCCTCCGACGCGGGCTCGTCGTCGCCTCCCACGAGATCGCCTACAAGCGGTCGGTGGTCTACGACCGGGAGCCGCTGGAGGTGCAGGTGTGGGTCTCCGGCGTCCGGGCCGCCGCGTTCACCTGCCACTACGAGCTGTTCGACCACGGGCAGCTCGCCGTCACCGGCAGCACGCTGCTCGTGCCGTTCGACTTCGCCCTGAACCGGCCCCGCCGGCTCACCGCAGAGGAGAAGGAGTTCCTCGCCCGCTGGGCCGACGAGCCGGCCGGCTGAGCCACCGGGGGGTGCGGCCCGCAGTCGCTCTCTGCCCCGCCGGGGTGGGCAGAGCGCGATCGTCCGCGCGTCGGGTGGTGCAGCGGCCGACCCGCCCGGTCAGCGGTCTCGAGGGCGACGGCCGGAAAGCGGTTCCCCGATGGCCGCGGCGGGAGCAGGGTGTGCCCTGCGGGGGCGGTCGGTCCGGAGCCCGGGCCCGGCCGGCACGGGCTCCCCGTCCCCGGCCGGGGACGACGGACGCCGCCACCCCAGCGGAAGGACCCCCGCCATGACCTCCACGGGACCGGCCACCCAGCCGCCCGCGCCCGGGACGCCCCTCGAACCGGGCACGGACACCGCCGCCCTCGTCGACCGGCTCTTCGCCGCGGTCCTGGGCACCCTCGACGTCCAGACCGTCTACCTCGGCGACCGGCTCGGCTACTACCGGGCGCTGGCCGACGGCGGGCCGCAGACATCGGCCGAGCTGGCCGCCCGGTGCGGGACGGCCGAGCGGTACACCCGCGAGTGGCTCGAGCAGCAGGCGGTGACCGGGTTCCTCACGGCGGCGGACCCCCCGTCCGATCCGGGGGACCCACGGCAGCGCCGCTTCGCCCTGCCCGATGCTGCCGTCGAGCCCTTCACCGACCAGCTCAGCCCGAACCACCTCCTCCCGCTGGCCCGGTTCCTGGTGGGGGTCGGCAAGCACGTGGACGCGCTGGCCGAGGCGCACCGCACCGGCGGCGGGGTGAGCTGGGCGGACCTGGGCGACGACGTCCGCCAGGCCCAGGCGGCGGCGAACCGGCCGCTCTTCCTCGGTGCACTCGGACGGGACCACCTGCCCTCGCTGCCCGAGGTCGATCGCGTCCTGCGCGCTGGGGGCCGGGTGGCCGACGTCGGGTGCGGCGAGGGCTGGTCGGCCATCGGCATCGCCCTGGCCTACCCGGCGGCGACCGTGGACGGCTACGACGTCGACCTCCCCTCCGTCGAGGCCGCGCGCCGGAACGCCGCCGAGGCCGGGGTGGGAGAGCGGGTGCGCTTCGAGGTCGCCGACGCCGCCACGGTCGGCCGGGACGGGACCTACGACCTCGTCACCGCGTTCGAGTGCATCCACGACCTGCCGCGGCCGGTCGACGTCCTCGCCGCGATGCGCCGGCTGGCCGGCGAGGACGGTCACGTGCTGGTCATGGACGAACGGGTGGCCGAGACCTTCGGTGCCCCTGGAGACGACGTCGAGCGGCTCATGTACGGCTACAGCGTGATGTGCTGCCTGGCCGACGGGCTCTCGTCCCGGCCCTCGGTCGGCACCGGCACGGTGATGCGGCCCGCCGTCCTGCGCGGGTACGCCCGCGAAGCCGGGTTCACCGACGTGGAGGTGCTCCCGATCGCCGACGACTTCTTCCGCTTCTACCGCCTCGTCGGCTGAGCCGGCAGCCGGGGTGGGCCGGAGCCGGACGTGCACGGCCCCCCGGACGCCGAGGCGTCCGGACGGCCGTGGGGAGGGGCGGGGGTTCAGCCGCGACGCGCGAACCGCCACGCCGTGCCGAGCACCGCTGCGGCGACCGCGGCCTTCACGATGCCGCCCAGGATGAACGGGTAGAAGCCGGCGTCGAGCGCCTGCGCGGCCGACAGGTCGGCGCTCAGGGCCAGCCACGGAACGCCCACCGCGAAGATCACGGCCTGGCCGGCGATGAACAGCGGGACCGACTTCAGCGGGTTGCGGTCCGCGCCGTGGCGGGCCGCCAGCCCGATCAGGTAGGCCGCGGGGATGAAGCCGACGACGTAACCGCCGGTGGCGCCGAAGACCACCTCGACGCCGCCGCTGGCCTCCGAGTAGAAGGGCAGCCCGACGAGCGCGGCGGCGATGTAGAGGACCTGCACCGCGGTGCCCCGCACCGGACCCAGGGCCGCGGCGGTCAGGACGACCGCGAGCGTCTGGCCCGTGATGGGCACCGGCGACCCTGGGACCGGGACCGACACCTGCGCGAGCAGCGCGGTGAACAGCACGCCGAGGCCGACGAGCAGCGCGTTGCGGGCGCGGACGGCCGGGACGAGGTCGGCGAGCACGAGCGGGCGCGACGGCAGCGCGGGCATCGAAGCGGTGGCCACGAATCCTCCTGGAGCGGCGGGTCGGCGCCGACCTGCCCGGTCGGACGCCGCGGATCACGGGTGAGTGTGCACTACGCCGCGAGGCCGCCGACCGGGCGGTCGGCGGCCTCGCGCGGACCTCAGGCCTGCAGCCACACCGTCGCGTCGTCGGGCAGCTTCCCGTCGTCCACCGGGGCGCTGCTCAGCAGCACGCGGCCCTCGGGCAGCGGGACGGGCGCCCCGGACAGGTTCAGGAAGCAGGTCAGCCCGCCGGAGCGGCGGAAGGAGATGCAACGGTCGGGTGACTGCAACCACTGCAGGTCCTCGCCCCGGAACAGCTCGGAGGAGGCCCGCAGGGTGAGGGCAGCTCGGTACAGCGACAGCATCGAACCGTCGTCGGCGGCCTGTGCCTCGGCGGTGAGCGGGCCCCAACCCCCGGGCATGGGCAGCCAGGTCTCCGCACCCGACGAGAAGCCGTACGAGGGCTCGTCGCCCGACCAGGGCACCGGGATGCGGCAGGCGTCCCGCCCGCGCTCGGCGCCGCCCGAGCGGAACCAGATCGGGTCCTGCAGCACCTCGTCGGGCAGGTCGACGTCGGGCATGCCGAGCTCGTCGCCGTTGTAGAGGTAGGCCGCCCCGGGCAGCGCGAGCTGCAGCAGCGCTGCCGCGCGGGCGCGCCGGGTGCCGAGCTCGCCGTCGCCGTAGCGGGTCACGTGCCGCGGGCGGTCGTGGTTGGACAGCACCCAGCAGGCCGGCGCCGGGGTGCCCTCGACCGCCGCGAGGGAGTGGGTGATCGCGTCCCGCAGACCCTCGGGCGTCCAGTCGGCGGTGAGCAGCTTGAAGTTGAAGGCGAGCTGGAGCTCGTCCTCCCGGAGGTACTGGGCGAGCCGGTCGTCGTCGGAGACCCACACCTCGCCGACCGCCATCGTGCCGGGGTACTGGTCGAGCACCGCCCGGATCCGGCGGTGCACCACGTGCACGCCGTCCTGGTCGAACCGGTGGTCCCCGGGGCCGTGGTCGTCGAGCAGCCCGGTGTCGTCCATCGGCACCATGTCCGGCAGCCCGTCGGGCTTGGCCATGCCGTGCGCGACGTCGATGCGGAAGCCGTCCACCCCGCGGTCGAGCCAGAACCGCATCGTCTCCTCGAGGTCGGCGACGACCTCGGGGTTGCCGAAGTTCAGGTCCGGCTGCTCGGGGGCGAAGATGTGCAGGTACCACTGCCCGTCGGGCACCCGGGTCCAGGCCGGGCCGCCGAACACCGACGGCCAGTTGTTCGGCGGCTCGCTGCCGTCCGGGCCGCGCCCGTCGCGGAACAGGTAGCGGGCCCGCTCCGGCGAGCCCGGGCCGGCGGTCAGCGCCGCCTGGAACCACTCGTGGTCGTGCGAGCTGTGGTTGGGCACCAGGTCCACGGTCACCCGGATGCCGAGCGCGTGCGCCTCGGCCAGCATCGCGTCGAACTGCGCGAGGTCACCGAAGACGGGCTCGACGTCGCGCGGGTCGGCGACGTCGTAGCCGTGGTCGGCCATGGGGGAGGGGTAGAACGGCGTGATCCACAGGGCGTCGACACCGAGATCGCGCAGGTACGGCAGCCGCGACCGGATGCCGGCCAGGTCGCCGACGCCGTCGCCGTTCCCGTCGGCGAAGCTGCGGATGTAGACCTGGTAGAAGACCGCGTCACGCCACCAGTCGGCGCCGGACGTGCGGAAGGGGGGCGGCTGGAGGCTCACCGGGCTCCTCTGGATCGGTACGTGCGGGCGTGGGCGCCCGGGCCCCCGGGAGGGGAGCGCGGCGCGGGGTGGGGCCGGTTCGTGCATCGTCGCTCCGAGGGCCGGCGCCGAGCCTACGGCGGCTTCCTCAGCGGTTCTGCATGCTCCGGGCCGCCATCTCCAGGTAACCCCACAGCGTGGCGTGCTGCTCCGGCGTCAGGCCGAGCGAGTCCACGGCGTCGCGCATGTGGGTGAGCCAGGCGTCGCGCTCGACGGGGCCGATGGCGAACGGTGCGTGCCGCATCCGCAGCCGCGGGTGGCCGCGCTGCTCGGAGTAGGTGGTCGGCCCGCCCCAGTACTGCTCGAGGAAGCCGCGCAGGCGCGTCTCGGCGCCCTCCCAGTCGTCCTGGGGGTACATCGGCTGCAGCACGGGGTCGGTGCGGACGGCGGCGTAGAAGCGCTGCACCAGCCGGCGGAAGGTCTCCTCGCCGCCGATCTCGTCGTAGAAGGTCCGCGCCGACGGCAGGGACCGCCTCGACTCGCTCATGCCCCGGGTGCCTCCTCGGCCTCGACCACGGCGTCCGCCCGGTTGCGCGTCCGCCGATACGCCCTCAGCGCCGGCGCGACCGCGATCATTCCGATGGCCCCCGAGAGGGCGACCACCACGGCGGGGGGCAGGCCCTCCGCGGCCAGCCCGGCGGCGAGCGCGCCCAGCCCCTGGACCCCGGCCAGCCCGCTCGCCGCGACGCCGAAGGCGCGCCCGCGGTAGGCGCTGGGGACGGCCTGCACGAAGGCGACGTTGAGCGGGATCGACCAGGCCGCGCCGAGGCCGGAGACGAACAGCATGCCGACCAGCACCCAGAACGGCACCGTGCCCGGCCCGGCCACCGCCGCGACGACGCCGCCGACGAGCACCGGCGCCAGCGAGACCAGCACCAGCGGGACGACCAGCCGCTCCCGCCGCGCCGGGGCGACGAGGCGGGCGATCACCAGCCCGCCGATCGTGACGCCCAGCGGGTTGGCCGCCAGCAGGACGCCGACCGCCGTCGCCCCCTGCCCCAGCGAGTCGACCAGCGGGGCGGCGATCCCCTCGGAGGCGTAGACGAACCCGGTCGTCACCCACAGGACCCCGACGATGGCCAGCAGCCGCGGGCTGTACCGGATGAACCGCAGGCCCTCGGCGGCGTCCCGCCACAGCGACCCCGGGCTGCCGCCCCCCTCGGCAACCGGTGCCGGCCGGGGCTGCAGCCGCGCCCACAGCCAGACGGCGGAGACGACGAAGGTCGCCGAGTCGACGAGCAGGGCCGCGGACGGGTTGAGGACGGCGACGAGTGCGCCACCGGCCAGGAACCCGCCCACCTGCGCCAGTTGCAGGGTGATCCCCGTGAGCGACGTCGCGACGGCGTAGCGGTCCCCGTCGAGCACGTCGGCCATGAGCGCCGACCGGGCGGACTCGAACGGTGGTGCGCACAACCCCACGACGAAGAGCAGGGCGAGCAGGACCGGCAGCGGCATGCCGGGGATCGCCATGAGCGCCACCAGGACGGCGCGGGCGGCGTCGGTGGCGATCAGCACCCGGTGGCGGGGCAGCCGGTCGGCGAACGCCGACAGCAGCGGCCCGCCGAGCAGCCACGGCAGGTGGCTGATGGCGAAGGTCAGCGCCGCGAGCAGCGGTGAGGCGGTGCGGTCGTAGACCAGGACGGTCAGCGCCACCCGGGCCAGCTCGTCGCCGGCCGCGGAGAGCAGGTAGGTGCCGAACAGCGGCCGGAACTCGCCGACGGCGAAGACCTCGCGGAAGGTGGCCTGCCGGACGGTGGCGCCCTCGGCCGGGCCGTCGGGCGTGGCGGCGGTCACCGGTGGCACGTCCCGGCGCGGGAGGCGACGCCTGCCGCGGCCACGGCGGCGGGCGCGGGCGGTGGTCCGGTCATTACCGGAATCATCTCAAGCGCAACCCGCTGCGTCCGCACCGCGGACTGCGCGTGTCCATCCCGTTACCCGCCGCACCGGTCAGTCGGTCAGGCCCGTGTGCGCCGCCAGGAACGCCAGCTGGTCGGCGGCGAGCCCCACGGTGCGGCTGACCGCCCGGGCGCCGTGCCCGACCGAGGTCTCGCGCCGGAGCACCACCGGCGCCGCCGCCGAGGTCGCGTGCTGCAGCGCGGCGGCGAGCTTCCGGCCGTGCAACGGGTCGACGCGGGTGTCGGACTCGAACGTCGTGACCAGCACCGCCGGGTACGCCGTCCCCTCGCGCACCGCGTGGTACGGCGAGTAAGCCAGCAGCCACCCCAGCTCCACCGGGTCCTCGGCGGTGCCGTACTCGTCGTTCCAGGTGCGGCCCAGGCCGAAGCGCTCGTAGCGCACCATGTCCAGCAGCGGTGCGCTGCAGACGACGGCGGCCGCGAGGGCGGGACGCTGCGTCAGCGTGGCACCGACCAGCAGGCCGCCGTTCGACCCGCCCATGACCGCGAGCTGCCCGTGCGTCGTCCAGCCCTGCTCGACCAGGTGCTCCCCGGCGGCGGCGAAGTCGTCGAACACGTTCTGCTTGCGCTCGCGCATGCCGGCGCGGTGCCACTCCTCGCCGTGCTCGGACCCGCCGCGCAGGTTGGCCACCACCCACACGCCGCCGGCCTCCACCCACGCCAGGGCCTGCGCCGTGTAGGCGGGGGTGAGCGAGACGTTGAAGCCGCCGTAGCCGTAGAGCACGGTCGGTCTCGGGCGGTCCGGGGTGCCCGTTCGCGAGAGGACGAACAGGTGCACCGGCGTGCCGTCCTGCGACCGCGCGTGCGTCTCGACGACGGTCAGCTCCGGCACCTCCGCGGCGACGTCCGCGGACTCCCACGGCGCCGGCGCCTCCGGTGCCGCCGCGTCCCAGCGCAGCACCGAGGGCGGCGTCGCGTAGTCGGTGTAGCCCACCCAGGCGGCGGTACCGCCCTCGGGCGGGGCGCTGACCCCGGAGATGCTGCCGGGGCCGGGGGGTACGACCTCGGTGATCCGGCCGCCGCCGTCCCCCGCCCAGAGGGAGAGCCGGTCGGTGGCGTCCACGGCGTGCACCGCGAGCACCTGCAGTGCGCCGTCCGGTGCGTCCACCAGCGCCACGTCGGAGAGCACGGCGCCCTCCTGCTCCGGGACGACGTCGGTCCACGCCTCGGGCGCCCAGGTGGCGGGGTCCTCGGGGTCGGCCACCGCGAGCCGCCAGCGCGGGGCGCCGCGATCGCTCATCAGCCAGAGCCGGCCGTCGCGCGCCACCCACGCCGCGGTCTGGGCGTCGACGCCGCGCTGCAGCTCCCGCAGGGCGCCGTCGCCGGAGAGGTCGGCCAGCCAGACGTCGTCGCGCGGGGCGGTGCCGGCGGACGCCGAGACGACCAGCCACCGGCCGTCGGCGCTGGTGCGCACGCCGTAGTAGTTGGTGGGGTCCAGCCCCTCACCGTGGACGAGGACGTCGTCGTCCGCCGGACCGCCGACCCGGTGGCGCCAGACGCGGCGGTGGAAATGCTCCTCGCCCGCGGGCACCTGCTCGGGGGCGAGCCGGCGGACGTAGAACAGCTCCTCGCCGCCGGGCAGCCAGCCGACGGGGGAGTAGCGGCACCGGGCGACCGGCCCGTCGAGCAGCTCGCCGGTCGCCACGTCGAGGACGTAGAGCTCCGACTCCTCGTCGCCGCCCGTGCTCACCTGGTAGGCCAGCCGGTCGCCCTCCCACGACGGCGACCACGCGTCGAGCGTCGTCGTCCCCTCCGGGTCGAGCGCCATCGGGTCGACGAGCACGCGGACCGATCCGTCCGCCTCGCGCACCCGGAGCACCGCGTGCTCCTGGCCCGGGTCGCGGCGGGTGGAGAAGGCCCGGCCGCCGCGCCACACGGGCACGCCGACGGCGCCCGCCCGGACCAGCTCGCCGAGCCGCGCGGCGAACCGATCGCGGGCCGGCAGCGCGCCCAGCACCTCGGCCGCCAGGCGGTCCTGGGCCTCCGACCACTCCCGCGTGCGCGGGTCGGCGGGGTCCTCCAGCCAGCGGTACGGGTCGGCGACGCGGTGGCCGTGGAGCTCCTCGACCAGGTCCAGCCGGGGGGCTTCCGGGTAGCGCATGACCGGCACGCTAGTCGCCGCGGCGGGGCCGGCCGGGGGACGGCGGGGATTTCCGGTGCGCCGACCGGGGGTTCTCGGGTCAGAATGGGGGTGCCCGCGGGTCGTGCAGCACCCGGCGGTCCGGGGCCTCCGGAGGTGATCCGTGCCGCGTTCCGCGCCCGGGTCGACGCCGGCGGGTCACCCAGGCTCGCGGCGCGACCCTGTCCCGCCGCTCGTCCCCGTGCCCTCGCCCACGACCACGGGCGCCACCCTCCTGCTCAACGCCACCTACGAACCGCTGTGCGTGGTGTCCAGCCGGCGGGCGATCGTGCTCGTCCTCGCCGAGAAGGCGGAGTCGGTCGACGTCACCGCCGACGTCTGCCACGCCGAGACGGTGAGCCTGCCCGTGCCCGTCGTCGTGCGGCTCACCCGCTACGTCCGCGTGCCCTACCCGGCGTCGGTGCCGCTGTCCCGCCGGGCGGTGTTCACCCGCGACGGGCAGACCTGCGTGTACTGCGGCGGGTCGGCCACGAGCATCGACCATGTGGTGCCGCGCAGCCGCGGCGGCACCCACACCTGGGACAACGTGGTGGCGGCCTGCCGCCGGTGCAACCACACGAAGGCCGACCGCTCGCTGGCCGAGCTCGGCTGGAAGCTGCCCCGCCCGCCCAGCACGCCCAGCGGTGCGGCCTGGAGGCTGCTCGGGCACCGCACCGTCGACCCCCGTTGGCGCGAGTGGCTGGGGGTGCCGGAGAGCGTCAGCGCCTGACGGCCCCGGGCCCCCACCACGCCGGCGCGCGCGGGCGGTCCAGGGGGCTAGCGTGCCTGCCGTGACCGCGCTGCACGACCTGACCGCCCTCGAGCAGGCCGCCGCCGTCCGGGCGAAGGAGGTGAGCCCCACCGAGCTCGTGGCGCACGCGCTGGCGCGCATCGACGCGCACGACGCCGGTCTCGGGGCCTTCATCACCGTCACCCCCGAGCGGGCGCTGGCCCAGGCCGCCCGGGCCGAGGCGCGGGTCCGGGAGGGTGGTGAGCTGCCCCCGCTGCTCGGCGTCCCCACCGCGATCAAGGACCTCAACAACACCGCCGGCGTGCGGACGACGTTCGGCTCGGCCGCGCTCGCCGACTTCGTGCCGGCCGTCGACGACGCCGTCGTGACCCGGCTCGCCGACGCGGGGACGATCAGCGTGGGCAAGACGAACACGCCCGAGTTCGGCTTCCCCTGCTACACCGACAACGACCTCGCCGGCCCGGCCCGCTGCCCGTGGGACACCTCGCTGCTCGCCGGCGGCTCCAGCGGGGGAGCGGCCGTCGCCGTCGCCGCCGGGTTCGTGCCGTTCGCGCAGGGCAGCGACGGCGGGGGCTCGGTCCGCATCCCGGCCAGCATCAACGGCCTGTTCGGCATCAAGCCGACCCGCGGCCGGATCAGCAACGCCCCGTACGGCAGCGAGGTGACCGGCCTGGGCACCAGCGGCCCGCTGGCCCGGACCGTGCGGGACGCCGCGGCGATGCTGGACGCGATGGCCGGCGCGGAGATCGGCGACCCGTTCTGGGCGCCGCCGCTGCCGCCGGGGGAGAGCTTCCTCGGGTGGGCCGACCGGGAGCCCGGCCGGCTGCGCATCGGGCGCTACACGGAGTCGGCCATGCCCGGGGTGGAGCTGGAGCCCGAGGTGGCCGAGGCCTTCGAGGACGCCGGGCGGCTGCTCGAGGGCCTCGGGCACGTCGTCGAGGACGTGCCGACCGGGCTGCTCGACCCCGCGGTGCTGCCCTCCTTCGAGGCGGTCTGGGCGCTGGGTGCCACGACGCTCCCGGTGCCGCCCGGGAGCGAGCCGCTGCTGAAGCCGCTGACCCGCTGGATGCAGCAGCGGGGCCTGGCGCTGTCGGCGCGGGACGCGATGCAGGCGATGTTCGCCCTGCGCGTCTTCTCCCGGCAGTTCCTCCGCGCGACGGCCGGCTACGACGTCCTGCTCGCGCCGGTGCTCACCATGACCCCCCGGCCGCTCGGCTGGTTCGGCGAGGACGGCGAGGGCGGGGCGGACTTCGAGCGGCAGAAGCGCTACGCCGCCTTCACGGCGCTGTTCAACGTCACCGGGCAGCCCGCGGTCAGCGTCCCGCTGCACTGGAGCGCCGGGGGGCTGCCGATCGGCACCATGCTCGTGGGCCGGCCCGCCGACGAGGCGACCCTCGTCTCGCTCTCGGCCCAGCTGGAGGCCGCGCGGCCGTGGGCGCACCGCCGCCCCGCCGTCTGGACCGACAGCCGATGAGGACGACGGTGTCCCGGTAAGTTGTCGGGCGTGACCGTCGCCGAGACCCTCCTCGTCTACGCCGGCATCCCGCTGGCCATCGTCCTCGTGCTGGCGCTGCTGACGCTGCGGCCCGGCGCCGACCGGCGCCCCCGCTACAAGCCCGGCCAGCCGTGGAAGCACGCCCCGGTCTGGTACGAGCCGCACCCGGCGACCGTCGGTGGCCACGGCCCGGCGCCCAGCCACGGCCCGGCGGCCGTCCCGGGCAGCGGCACCGCCGCGCTGGGCTCGTCGGTCTACCCGGAGCAGCCGGGGGAGCGCGCCCTGGACGCGAACGCCGGCGCCGGCCCCCAGGTGGCGATCGGTGCGCAGGACGCGCACCGCGGTGGCGCGACGGCCGCCCGTCTCCCGCAGGCCGCGGGCCCGCTGGGCGGCGCCCGTGGGACCTGGTGACGGGGCCCCGGTGACCGCTTCCCCTGTTCCGACGACCATCCCCGGAGGCCGGCGATGACCCGCGCGCCCGAGCTCAACACCCCCCGCACCGGCACCGACGTCGGCGACACGCTCCACCCGCGCACGGCGGAGCCCAAGCTCGACGAGGTCTTCAGCTACCGGGAGCTGGCCCGCCTCGACGAGGCGCTGACCATGTCCTCCCGCGAGACGGGGCTGCGCTTCACGCTGTACGTGGGCGAGCTGGACACCCCGACCCGCGCCGCCGCCGAGCAGCTGCACGCGCGCTCGGGGGACCACCCGACCGACGCCGTGCTGATCGCCGTGTCGCCCGGCCAGCGGGTGGTGGAGGTGGTCACCGGTGCCGGGGCCGCGCGCCGGCTCCCCGACCGCGCCTGCGCCCTCGCGGTGCTCTCCATGACCAGCGCGTTCGCCAACGGCGACCTGGTCGGTGGCATCGTGAACGGCCTGCGCCAGCTGTCGGACCAGGCGGGGCACCCCGCGGGGCTGCGCACCCACTGATCGACGACGGGAGAGGCGCCGCACCCTGACGGGTGCGGCGCCTCTCCCGTGCTGCGGTGGAGGAGCTACTCCGCGGCGGCGTCCCGCTCCCGGGCACGCAGCGCGCGGGCGATGCCGTCGCGGCCCTCGAACACCAGCCGGCGCAGCGCCGGCGGCTGCTCGGCGTCGGAGAGCCAGGCGTCGGCGGCGGCGATGGTGCGCGGCTCCACCACCGGCGGGAAGAGGTACTGCACCGCGTTCTTCGCGATCTCGCCGGGGCGGCGGTCCCACAGCGGGCGGATGTCGGCGAAGTAGCGGTCCACGTACCCGGCGGTGAGCTCGCGCTGGGCCGGGTGCCAGAACCCCTGCAGGATCGCCTCGTGCACGGCGTTCGGGATCGACTCGTCGGTGAAGGCCTGCCGCCAGGTCTGCTCCTTCGACTCCGCCGTCGGCCGCAGCGCCCGCGCCGTGGCCGCCCGCCGGATGCCGGTGGCGGTGGCGTCGCGCTCGGCCTCCGCGTCGATCTCGGCGTTCCCAGCCGCGCCGATCGCGACGAGCCCGTGCAGGAACGCCCACCGCGCGTCGGCGTCGACCTCGAGCCCCTCGGGGGTGCGTGAGCCGTCGAGCAGCCCGCGCAGCGCCGCCGCGTGCTCCTCGGTGCGGGCCGCGCTGGCCAGCGTGCGGGACCACAGCAGCTGCTGGTCGCTCCCGGCCGGCGCGGCCTCGAGCGCCGCCAGCGCGTGGTCGGCCAGCAGCGCCCAGCCGGTCGGCGCCCAGGCCGGGTCGGCGAAGGAGGAGAGCGCGCTCTGCACCCGGGCCAGCAGCGACTGGATGACGCTGCTCTCGGTCTCGGCGCCGATCCCGGCCAGCACCAGCTGGACCCACTCGCGGGCGGGCAGCTCGGCGTCGCGGGTCATGTCCCAGGCCGCCGACCAGCACAGCGCGCGGGGCAGCGGGTCGGGGATGTCGCCGATGCGGGCGCGCAGGGTGGCCAGCGACTTCTCGTCGAGCCGGATCTTGGCGTAGGTGAGGTCGTCGTCGTTCACCAGCACCAGGTCGGCGGCGGGGTGGCCGACGAGCTCGGGCACCTCGGTGCGCGCGCCGGCCACGTCGAGCTCCACCCGGTGGTTGCGGGTCAGCCCGTCGGGGCCCTCGCTGTACAGGCCCACGGCCAGCCGGTGGTTGCGCAGCACCGGGTGCTCGGCGACCGCCGTCTGCTCGATGGCGAAGCTCGTGTAGCGGCCGTCGTCGCTGAGCTCGAACACCGGCCGCAGGGTGTTGACCTGGCTGGTGCGCAGCCACTGGTCGGCCCACTCCGAGAGGTCGCGTCCGGAGCTCTCCGACAGCGGGCCCAGCAGGTCGGCCAGGGTGGTGTTGCCGTACTCGTGCCGGCGGAAGTAGCGCCGGACCCCGGCGAGGAACTCGTCCCGCCCGACGTAGGCCACCAGCTGCTTGAGCACCGAGGCGCCCTTGGCGTAGGTGATGCCGTCGAAGTTGACCTCGACCGCGGCGACGTCGGGGATGTCGGCGGCGATCGGGTGGGTCGAGGGGAGCTGGTCCTGCGCGTAGGCCCAGGCCTTCTCGGTGTTGGCGAACGTCGTCCACGCGGTCGTGTACTCGGTCGCCTCGGCCTGGCACAGCGTGCTGATGTAGGTCGCGAAGGACTCGTTGAGCCACAGGTCGTCCCACCAGCGCATGGTCACCAGGTCGCCGAACCACATGTGCCCGAGCTCGTGCAGGATCGTCTCGGCGCGGCGCTCGTAGCGGGCCCGGCTCACCTTGGACCGGAAGACGTAGTCCTCCAGGAAGGTGACCGCACCGGCGTTCTCCATCGCGCCGGCGTTGAACTCGGGCACGAAGAGCTGGTCGTACTTGTCGAACGGGTACGGGTAGTCGAACACCCGGTGGTAGAAGTCGAAGCCCTGCTTGGTCACCCGGAACAGCTCGTCCGGGTCGAGGTACCGGGCCAGCGACGCCCGGCAGTACAGCCCGAGCGGGATGCCCTCGTGCAGGTCGGTGACCTTGGCGTACGGGCCGGCGATCAGCGCGACCAGGTAGGTGGAGATGCGCTTGGTGGGCGCGAAGTGCACCAGCTGCGACCCGCCCTCACCGGCCTCGATGGTGCGGTCGCCGGTGTTGGAGACGACCTGCCAGTCGAAGGGCGCCGTCACGTGCACCGTGAAGGTGGCCTTGAGGTCGGGCTGGTCGAAGCAGGTGAACATGCGCTTGGCGTCGGCCGGCTCGAACTGGGTGTAGAGGTAGACCTGCCCGTCCTCGGGGTCCAGGAAGCGGTGCAGCCCCTCGCCGGTGTTGGAGTAGCGGCAGTCCGCCGTCACCACCAGCGTGTTGTGCTCGGCGAGGCCGGGCAGCGGCAGGCCGCCCTCCTCGGTGTAGGAGCTGACGTCGAGCTCGGTGCCGTTCAGCGTCGCCGAGTGCACCGTCTCGGCGACCAGGTCGATGAAGGTGCCCTCGCCGGGGCGGCGGCAGGTGAACTCGACGGTCGTCGTCGACCGGAAGGTCCGCTCGCCGGGGTGCCCCGCGCCGTCGGTGACGTCGAGGGAGATGTCGTAGCTCCGGACGGCCAGGAGCTCGGCGCGGGCGGCGGCGTCGGTGCGGGTCAGGTTGGGTACGGCCACCCCGGCAGTTTGTCAGGCGGTGCCGACGGCCCGCCGCCGTCCACCGGGAACAACCCCCCGGCCCGGCGACTTGGCTCATCGCAGACGGCCCGGGCACTCGGCGACCCGGGCACCCCAGAGCGAGGAGCAAGGATGACCGAGGCAGTGCAGAGCGCCCCGACGAGGGCCCGCGTCGACTTCTGGTTCGACCCGCTGTGCCCGTGGGCCTGGCTCACCAGCCGCTGGGTGCTCGAGGCGGCCAAGGTCCGCGAGATCGACCTGCACTGGCACGTCATGTCTCTGGCGGTGCTCAACCGCGGCCGCGACCTCCCGGAGGCCTACCAGGAGATGATGGCCATGGCCTGGGGCCCGGTGCGGGTCGCGATCGCGGCCGCGCAGCAGCACGGCGACGAGGTGCTCGGTGACCTCTACACCGCGATGGGCACCCTGCGGCACCACGAGGGCGTCGAGCTCGAGGACCTCATCGCCCCCGCCCTGGAACGGGTCGGGCTGCCGGCGTCGCTGGCCGAGGCCGCCGGCTCGACCGAGTACGACATCGCGCTGGAGAAGAGCCACCACGAGGGCATGGACCCGGTCGGGGAGGACGTCGGGACGCCGGTCATGCACATCGACGGCGTGGCGTTCTTCGGCCCGGTCATCAGCAAGGTGCCCACCGGGGAGGACGCCGGCAGGGCCTTCGACGGCGCCGTGCTGCTGGCGAACCTGCCCGACTTCTGGGAGCTCAAGCGCACCCGTACCTCGGACCCGGACATGAGCTCGGTCCCGGCCGGCGCCCTGGAGCTCACCCGCCGGCGGTGACGCCCCGGGCGTCTCGTGCACAGAGCGCCGCGGGTGGGTGCACGAAGCGCCGCGGCGCTATGTGTACAAAGCGCCGCGGCGCTGTGTGCACGAAGCGCCGCGGGTGGGGTGCGGCATCCTGTCGGGATGCCGCACCCCACCCGCCAGCGCATCTTCATCTCCGGCGCCAGCTCCGGCCTCGGCGAGGGCATGGCCCGCCGGTTCGCCGCGATGGGCCGCGACCTCGCCCTTTGCGCCCGCCGGACCGACCGGCTCGAGGCGCTGCGGGCCGAGCTGCGGGCGGCCCACCCCGGCATCCGGGTCGAGGTCGCCGCGATGGACGTCGACGACCCGGGGTCGGTGGCGACCGCCTTCGCCGACCTCGCCGAGCGGCTCGGCGGCTTCGACCGCGTGGTCGTGAACGCCGGCATCGGCGCGGGGACGTCCGTGGGCGCCGGCGGGGCGGCCGGCAACCGCGCCGTGCTGCACACCAACGTGCTCGGGTCGCACGCGCAGTGCGAGGCGGCGATGGAGCTGTTCCGCCGCCAGGGGATGGGGCACCTGGTGCTGATCTCCTCGGTCGCCTCCGTGCGCGGCATGCCCGGCAGCCGGACCGCCTACGGGGCGAGCAAGGCGGCGCTGAACGCGCTGGCCGAGGGCATCCGCTCGGACGTGTACGGCTCGGGCATCGTCGTCTCGACGATCCTGCCCGGCTACATCGCGACCGACATCAACGTCGGCCGCCGGGGCCCGCTGACCGTCGGCCTGGACAAGGGCGTCGAGGCGCTCGTCGAGGTGGTCGAGCGGGAGCCGGTGTGCGGTTACGTGCCCGAGTGGCCGTGGCGGCCGGTCGCGGCGCTGCTGCGCGTGCTGCCCCTGTCGGTCGTCCGGCGGGTCACCGGCTCGTGAGCGGCCGCCCGGCAGCGACCGCCATCGTCCCGGCCGGGTAGGGCCCCGGCCCGCCCTGGCGCAGCGCGGTCAGGACGGCGAGCAGCTCCTCCCGCTGGGCACCGACGAACGCCGCGTCGACCACCGCGCCGTGGCCGGGCACCACCGGGCCGCGGGCGAGCGCGTGCAGCCGGCCGAGGGTGGCCGGCCAGTCCGCCGGCCAGGAGTCCCCGAAGTCCGGCGGTGCCCCCTGCTCGACCAGGTCGCCGGCGAAGAGCACGGTCGCGTCGCCGGCGACCTCCACCTCGACCACCAGGTCGTGGTCGGTGTGCCCCCGGCCGAGGTGCCGCAGGACCACCTCGCGGCCGCCGACGTCGAGCACGGCGACGTCGTCGACGAGGTGGTCCGGCGGGTCGATCGGGGCCGCCCGCAGGAGGGTGGCCTCCTCGCCGGCCAGCGTGTCGGCGACGGCGGCCCGCTGCGCCTCGCCGTCGGCGCGCAGGGCCGCCGCGCAGCCCCGCGAGCCCCAGACCGGCGCCGGGCGGAACGCCGCGTTGCCGAAGCAGTGGTCGTAGTGGGCGTGGGTGTTGACCACCGTCCACGGGTGCGGCGTGACCGCGCGGACGGCCGCCACCAGGTCGGCCGCCTCACCGAGGTGCGAGCGGGTGTCGACGACCAGGCAGGCGCCGTCGCCGAGCACGAGGCCGCAGTTGAGGTCCAGCGAGCGGTGCCGGCGCACCAGGACGCCGTCGGCCACCTCCTGCCAGCCGGTGCTCACCAGCAGACCCGCATCGGTCGGCCGCCGGAGTGCAGGCGGCCGTCGCCGACGCGCTCCCCGCGGCCCTCGAGCAGCCGCCGCGCCGACCACGCCGCGGCGCAGGCGTGCAGCCCGCGCCGACCGCCGACTCGGGAAACAGCCACGGTCGCAGCCTGACAGACTGCCGGTCATGCGCGTCTTCATCGGCACCGACCACGCGGGCCTGGAGTTCAAGGAGCACCTCAAGCGGGCGCTTGCCGAGGCCGGCCACGAGCCGGTCGACTGCGGCGCTTTCGAGTACGACGCCCAGGACGACTACCCGCCGTTCTGCTTCGAGGTGGGGGAGCGGACCGTCGCCGAGCCGGGCACCCTCGGCGTCGTCATCGGGGGCTCGGGCAACGGCGAGCAGATGGCCGCGAACAAGGTGCCCGGTGTCCGCGCCGCGCTGGTCTGGAACACCGCGACCGCGCGGCTGGCCCGCGAGCACAACGACGCGAACGTGGTCGCCGTCGGCGCCCGCCAGCACAGCGACGAGG
This sequence comes from Blastococcus sp. KM273129, assembly GCF_021698995.1. Classification (NCBI taxonomy): domain Bacteria; kingdom Bacillati; phylum Actinomycetota; class Actinomycetes; order Geodermatophilales; family Geodermatophilaceae; genus Blastococcus; species Blastococcus sp. KM273129. The sequence continues at coordinate 94,214 of NZ_SSXB01000010.1, forward strand.
AGGCCACGGCCCTCGTGCTGGAGTTCCTCGGGACGCCGTTCAGCGGCGACGAGCGGCACGTCCGGCGGATCGGCCTGATCAGCGACTACGAGCGCGACCGGCACCGCCCCGCGGGTGGGCTGCCCACCCGGTCCCAGCACCCGTGAGCGGTCTCGGCGGCGGCGCGGTCCGCACGGCGCTCGCCGTCGTCGGGGACCTGCTCGACCGGGTGCCGGACGGGTCGGCCCCGGTGCCGGTCATGGGGCGGCCGGTCACCGGCGTGGTCCACCACGTGGCCGCTGCCCTGGCCTGGTACTCCCACGACCTCGCCGCCGGCGCCGGCGAGGTCAGCGCCGCCGACCTCGTGGCGCGGCCGGACGCCGGCCTGGGGACGACGTCCCGGAGCCTCGCCGCCTGGGGTGAGGTGCTGGCGCGCACGCTGGACGGCGCGGCGCCGGGGGAGCGCGGGTGGCACTCCCACGGCGTCGCGGACCCGACCGGGTTCGCCGCGATCGCCTGCGCCGAGCTGCTGGTCCACGGCGCCGACGTCGCGGGCGCGGTCGGCCTGGACTGGCAGCCGCCGGCCGAGGTCGCCGGGGCGGTGCGGGACCGGCTGTTCCCGGACGTCCCCGCGGGCGACGACCCGCTGGCCGACCTGCTCTGGGCGACCGGGCGGCTGGCCCTGCCCGGTCGGCCCCGGCGCGGGGAGTGGCGATACGCGATGCGACCACCGGCCGGCTGACGGCCTCGGCCGGGGCGGTGTGAATGACCATGCATGGTCGTGCATACTTGTGCCGTGTCCAAGGTGCTCACCTCCCTGCCCGTCGGCGAACGCGTCGGCATCGCCTTCTCCGGTGGTCTCGACACCTCCGTAGCGGTCGCGTGGATGCGCGACAAGGGTGCGGTGCCCTGCACCTACACGGCTGACATCGGCCAGTACGACGAGCCGGACATCGCCTCGGTGCCGGGCCGGGCCACGGCCTACGGCGCGGAGATCGCCCGGCTGGTCGACGGCAAGGCCGCCCTGGTGGAGGAAGGGCTGGCCGCACTGACCTGCGGGGCGTTCCACATCCGTTCCGGGGGTCGCAGCTACTTCAACACCACGCCGCTGGGGCGCGCGGTCACCGGCACCCTGCTGGTGCGGGCGATGCTCGAGGACGACGTCCAGATCTGGGGCGACGGCTCGACCTTCAAGGGCAACGACATCGAGCGGTTCTACCGGTACGGGCTGCTGGCCAACCCGGGCCTGCGGGTCTACAAGCCGTGGCTGGACGCCGACTTCGTCACCGAGCTCGGCGGCCGCACGGAGATGTCGGAGTGGCTGGTCGCGCACGGCCTGCCCTACCGGGACAGCGCCGAGAAGGCCTACTCCACCGACGCCAACATCTGGGGCGCGACGCACGAGGCCAAGACGCTCGAGCACCTGGACACCGGCATCGAGACCGTCGAGCCGATCATGGGCGTGCGGTTCTGGGACCCGGCGGTCGAGATCGCACCCGAGGACGTGACCATCGGCTTCGCCCAGGGGCGGCCGGTGACGATCAACGGCGAGGAGTTCGGCTCCGCCGTCGACCTGGTGCTGGCGGCCAACGCCATCGGCGGGCGGCACGGCCTGGGCATGTCCGACCAGATCGAGAACCGGATCATCGAGGCCAAGAGCCGCGGCATCTACGAGGCGCCCGGCATGGCGCTGCTGCACATCGCCTACGAGCGGCTGGTCAACGCCATCCACAACGAGGACACCCTGGCGACCTACCACTCCGAGGGGCGGCGGCTGGGCCGGCTCATGTACGAGGGGCGCTGGCTGGACCCCCAGGCGCTGATGCTGCGGGAGTCGCTGCAGCGCTGGGTCGGCATGGCCGTCACCGGCGAGGTCACGCTGCGGCTGCGGCGCGGCGAGGACTACTCGGTGCTCGACACCGCCGGCCCGGCGTTCAGCTACCACCCGGACAAGCTGTCGATGGAGCGCACGCAGGACTCGGCGTTCGGTCCGGTGGACCGCATCGGCCAGCTGACCATGCGGAACCTCGACATCGCCGACTCCCGGGCCAAGCTCGAGCAGTACGCCCGGCTCGGGATGGTCGGTGGCGCGCCGTCGCACGCGGCCATCGGTGCGGCCCAGGCCGCGGCGACCGGGCTGATCGACGTCACCGAGGAGGGCGGCGCCGAGGCGATCGCCTCCCGCGGCCAGGTCCCGGCCGACGAGGAGCTGCTGGACCGCGCGGCGATGGAGGCCGGCACCGACTGACGGCCGGGCAGCGGCCCCGGGTCGGACATCTCGCGCGTCGGGATGTCCGGCCGGGGGGCATCGTGGCGCGTTCGTCGGCGCTCCTCAGAAGCTGTCGGGGCACCAGGGCGTCACCGGCCAGCTGAACGCCGTCGACGCCAGCGTCACCGCCCCGGGGCTCACCTCGGTCACCCGCCCGGCGGCCTGCAACGCGGCCAGCGGGACGCCGCCCAGGTAGGCCGCCGACAGCTCCTCGATGCCCAGCACGATGTCGGGATCGCGGTCGGTGCGCGCGCAGTAGCCACCGGCCGGGTGCCCGGAGAGGCGCCAGCGCCCCTCGTTCCACGGGCAGAACGGGTCGCGCACCTCCAGCACGAGGTCGATCGGGGCCGGGTAGCGGCGGGCGGCCAGGGCGCGGTCGACGTCGACCAGCCGCACCCACAGCCCGTCGACCGGCGTGCTGTGGAGGGCCCGCGCGTCGGTGACCAGCCAGCGCAGCGGGTCCTCCGGCGATGCGGCCGGGTACTTGAGCGTGCGCACCAGGTCGACCGACAGCAGCACCTGCCACAGCGCGGCGTAGGCGGGGGTGCCGGTCGCCCGCACCTCCTGGACGACCACGGTGCCCTCCGGCTCGCCGGTGTCGCTCCACGCGCCCTTCACCCGGAAGGTGGCGTAGCCGGTGACCGTGCCGTCGGCCTCCCGGTGGAGCAGGTACCGCCGGGCCGAGGCGCCCTCCCGGCCGGAGGGGTCGTCGCGCATCTGCCGGTCCCACCAGCGGTCGTCGCGGACCATGTTGCCGGGCACCCACCGGTGCACCGCCCCGTGCACCGCCACGGCGGCCGGGCGGAACTCCTCCGCGGAGACCTGCTCGACCCGGCCGGTGCCCAGGTCGGCGTCGGGCCGCAGCCGCAACCGCTCCGTCCGGCCGGAGAACCGGGCCTCCCGGGTCGCCGGCGCGTAGCCGAACCGGCCGTAGATCGGGTACTCGGCGGCCCAGAGCCCCGCCACCGGCTCGCGCTGCTGCTCGTGCAGCTCCGTCAGCTGGCGGCGCATGATCGCGGTGAGCACGCCGCGCCGGCGGTGGGTCGGGGCGACGGTGACCCACGTGACGCCGGCGCAGGGCACCAGCGCGCCGGGGACGGCGAGGATGCGGCTGTAGATGCCGGCGGTGGCGACCACGCGGTCGCCCTCCCACATCGACAGCGACCGGTCCAGCTCCGCCACCGACGACGGCCGCTCGGCGAAGGACGCCGGCGCCTCCTCCGCGAACGCGTCGTGCATGGCGTGGGCGAAGGCCGGCCACTCGTCGAGGGTCACCGGGCGCAGGCGGGCGTCGACATCGGTCACGCCGACGTGTCTACCGGTCGGGTCCGACGCTCCGCCAACGAGTTCGGCGCCGGGCCGGGGCACCGGTCATCCGCGCAGGTACGCCAGCGTCGCCAGCACCCGGCGGTGCTGGTCCTCGTCCTGGCCGAGCCCGAGCTTGGCGAAGATGTGCTGGGTGTGCTTCTCCACCGCTCCCGGCGTGACCACCAGCGCCCGGGCGATCGCGGTGTTCGAGCGGCCCTCGGCGATCAGCCCGAGCACCTCGCGTTCCCGCGGGGTGAGCCGGCGCACCGGGTCGTCGGCCCGGCGGCGCGCGAACAGCTGGGCCACCACCTGGGGGTCGAGGACCGTGCCGCCGCCCCGGACGTCCTCCAGCGCGGTGAGGAACGTGTCGACGTCGGCGACCCGGTCCTTGAGCAGGTAGCCCACGCCGCCGGCGCCGTCGGCCAGCAGCTCGTCGGCGTAGGCGACCTCCACGTACTGGGAGAGCACCAGGACGGCGGTGCCCGGCGCCGCGGCCCGCGCCGCGACCGCGGCCCGCAGGCCCTCGTCGGTGTGCGTCGGGGGCATGCGGACGTCGACGACGGCGACGTCGGGCCGGTGCTCGGTGACCGCCCGGACCAGGGAGGGCCCGTCGGCGACCGCGGCCACCACCTCGGCGTCGGCCTCCTCGAGCAGCCGGACCAGCCCCTCGCGCAGCAGCACCGAGTCCTCGGCGAGCACTACGCGCACGGCAGGTCCCCGGTCAGCCGGGTCGGCCCGCCGCGGGGGCTGTCGACGACGAGCACGCCGTCGACGGCCTGCAGCCGGTCGGCCAGCCCTGCGAGGCCGTGGCCGGGCGCCGTGACCGCGCCGCCGGCGCCGTCGTCCTCGACCACCACCCGCAGCCGGGTGCCGGTGCAGGTGACCTGCACCCGGCACGTCGTCGCGCCGCTGTGCTTGGCCACGTTCGCCAGCGCCTCGCTGACCACGAAGTAGGCGGTGTTCTCGGTGACCGGGGCCAGCCGCTCGGTGGGCAGGTCGACGGCGAGGTCGACCGGCACGGCGGAGCGGGCGGCGAGGGCGGCCAGCGCGGCGGCGAGCCCTCGGTCGGCCAGCACCGGCGGGGCGATGCCGCGCGACAGCGCGCGCAGCTCCTCCAGCGTCTCGCGGGCGAGCCCGGCGGCCTCGCCCAGGGTCTCCCGCGCGGCGTCGGGGTCGCGGTCGAGCTGCCGCTGGGCGCGGGCGAGGTCCATGCCCAGGCGCACCAGCCGCTGCTGCGGTCCGTCGTGGATGTCGCGCTCCAGCCGGCGCAGCGCCACCGCCTCGGCGGCGACCGCCGCGTCCCGGCCACCGGCCAGCCGGCCGATCTCGGCCTGCGTCGCCGCCCGGGAGGTGAGCAGCAGCCGGCCGAACCCCGCCTGCAGCAGCGCCACCGCGCGGACGGCGAACGGCAGCAGCAGGGCGAACACCAGGCCGATCAGCGCGTACAGCGCGATCCGCCGGAAGGCGGTGCTCTCGAAGCCGAGCACCTCGAGCAGGTCGGTGTTGCCCGGGTCGCGGGAGGCGTCGGGCAGCGCCCAGTCCCACGTCCAGTAGGTGAGGCCGCCGAGGGCGACCGCCCAGAACGTGACCGTCACCGTGAACGACAGGATGACGAACGGCAGCCGGAGCACGGCGTGCAGCGCGTCCAGCCAGCTCTGCGGGTCGCGCAGCGGCGTGACCAGGCGGCGGACCGGGCGCCCCTCGGCCCGGCGGTACACGGGCCGGGGCACGGCCTCGCCGAGCACCGCGGGCAGCCACGCCCGCTCGGCGGTAGCGAAACCCCGGGCGGCCAGCAGGGTGGCGGCCAGCACCGCCACCCCGACCCAGACGACCAGCAGGCCGGCGCCGGCCGCCAGCCCGGGAACGACGACGACGAACGCGGCCACCCCGGCGGGGAACCCGGCCAGCGCGTAGCCGGTGTCCACCCCGAGCTGGCGCAGCCGGTTCGGCCGGGGAGAAGGGAGCGGTCCGCCCGCGGTGGCGAGCACGAGGGTGTCCGCGGTCATGGCCCCGAGCCTGCTGCGGGCCAGCTCCCGGACCCATCCCGCTGGCTGGCCGGTTCGTGGTCGGGCCGTCCCGACTGCGGTGCTGCGGTCATCTCGGTGCGGGATGGTCCACCGCCGCCGGAGCCGTGTCCAGCGACCCGGCCGCGGCGGCACCCCGGCTACTGTCGGGTGCTGTCACGCCGGCGTCGACGTGCCGTCCGCTCGTCGGCCCCCCGAACGACGGAGGACCCTCGTGCGCTCTCGCACCATCCCGCTCGCGCTCAGCGCGGCGCTGCTCGCCGGCTGCACCTCCTCCGGCGACGAGGAGCCCGCGGAGGCGCCCGTCGCGGAGGCCGTCACGGCGGCTCCCGAGGAGCGGCTGACGGTCGTCGCCGACGAGGACCCGGTGGGGACGGCGGTGAGCACCAGCCGCGCGCTGTTCGGCTCCTCCGACGTCGCGGTGCTGGCGGACGAGGGCGACCGCGCCGGGATGCTGATGGGCGCGTCGGCGGCCGTGGCGATGGGCGTCCCGCTGCTGGTCACCACCGGGGCGGAGACGCCGGAGCCGGTGACCGGGGAGCTGGACCGGCTGGGCACCGGGGCGGTGCTCGCCGTCGGCGACGCCGCGCTGACCGGCTCCGACGTGGACGTCGTGGCGGTCGCGGCCGACGCCGGTGCGGTGGCGGCGGCGACCGGGCTCGACCTGGCCGACGGCGAGCCGGTACCGGCCGACGGCGACGCCGCGGCCGTCGCGGCCCTCGACCCCGAGGAGCCGGCAGCGCTGCGGGCGGAGGGCGGCAGCGGTGCTGCCGCGGACCCGACGGAGGAGGGCGCGGGCGGGGAACTGCCGGCGACCACCCGCCCGGAGCCGCTGGAGGACACCGTCGTGCTGGCCTCCGGCGAGCCCGGCTCGCTGGCCGGCATCGCGACGGCCCGCGCCGCCGGCGCGCGGGTGCTGCTCACCGGCGGCACCACCGACCCGCGCACCTCCGCCGACGTCGTCAGCGCGCTCGGCGAGGAGGACCCCGGCTCGGTCGTCGCCCTCGGCGCGGGCTTCGCCGCCGAGGACGGCCTGGACTGGAAGGTCGAGACCGCCGCCACCGGGGTGCAGCTGCCCGGCGGTGGGCAGACCCTGTTCCCGGGCAAGCTGCTGGTCGCCCTCTACGGCCACCCCGGCACCGCCGCGCTCGGCCTGATGGGCGAGCAGCCGGTGGAGGCGGCCGTCGAGCGGGCCCGGGCCCACGCGGCGCCCTACGAGCCACTGGTCGAGGAGACGGTCGTGCCCGCGTTCGAGATCATCGCGACGATCGCCTCGGCCTCGGCCGGGCCCGACGGCGACTACTCCGCGGAGGCCGACCCCGAGTTCCTGCGGCCGTGGGTGGAGGCGGCCGGGGAGGCCGGCATGTACGTCGTCCTCGACCTGCAGCCGGGGCGGACCGACTTCGTCACCCAGGCCGAGCTGTACCGCTCGCTGCTGGAGCTGCCGCACGTCGGCCTGGCGCTGGACCCCGAGTGGCGGCTGGAGCCGGACCAGGTGCACCTGCGCCAGATCGGGTCGGTGGACGTGGAGGAGGTCAACCGCGTGGTCACCTGGCTGGCCGACCTCACCCGCGAGAACCAGCTGCCGCAGAAGCTGCTGGTGCTGCACCAGTTCCGCCTGGACATGATCCCGGGCCGCGACCGCGTCGACCTGGGCCGCGACGAGCTGGCCGTGATGGTGCACGCCGACGGCCAGGGCGGGCAGGGTGCCAAGCAGGGCACCTGGAACGCGCTGCGCCAGGGCGCTCCCGAGGGCCTGTGGTGGGGCTGGAAGAACTTCTACGACGAGGACATCCCGATGCTCACGCCGGATCAGACGATCAGCGACGTGGAGCCCGATCCCCAGCTGATCAGCTACCAGTAGCGCTCCGGTCACCCGCCGTCCGCCCGGCTGTCGGTGCCCGTCCCTACTCTCCCTCCCGGATCCCCTGCGCACCGTCACGGGGACCGATCGATCGAGAGGAACCAACCGGATGAGACGGCGGACCACGCTGTCCGTGGCGGCCGCGGCGGCGGCGCTCACCCTGGCGCCCCTGAGCCCGGCCGCGGCCGCGCCGCAGGCGTCGGACGACCTGACGCTCACCATGCTGGCCACCACCGACCTGCACGGGCGTGTGCAGAACTGGGACTACTTCGCCGACCGCACCTACTCGGAGAACGCGGGGTTCGAGACCGGCCTGGCGAAGGTGGCCACGGTCGTCGACTCGGTCCGCGCGGAGCGGGGGGAGGAGAGCGTCCTCGTGGTCGACAACGGCGACTTCCTCCAGGGGACGCCGCTGACGTACTACTACGCCAAGCAGGAGCCGGTCACCGAGACCCGCGTCGAGCACCCGATGGCGGCGGCGTACGACGCGATCGGCTACGACGCGCAGGTCGTCGGCAACCACGAGTTCAACTACGGGCTGGACCTGCTGCGGGCGTACGAGAAGGACGTCGACCACCCGGTGCTCGGCGCGAACGTGCTCCGCGACGGCACCCCGCGGCCGTACCTGGAGCCGTACACGATAGAGACGATGCGCGTCCCCGGCCACCGGCCGGTCAAGGTCGGCATCATCGGCCTGACCACCCCGGGCTCGGCGATCTGGGACAAGGGCAACGTCGAGGGCCGGGTCACCTTCCAGGACATGGTCGAGGCGGCGGAGAAGTGGGTGCCGGTCGTCGACCGCAAGGCCGATGTCGTCGTCGTCCTCTCGCACGCCGGGGTCGGCGGGACCTCCTCCTACGGTCCCGAGGTGCCCACGGAGAACCCGTCGGACGTCATCGCCCGCACCGTGCCCGGCATCGACGCGATGGTGGTCGGCCACACCCACCGGAACGCCGCCTCGCAGGTCGTCACCAACGAGGTCACCGGTGAGGAGGTGCTGCTCACCCAGCCGTACCGCTGGGGCGCCACCGTCTCCCAGGTCGACATCGACCTGCAGCGGGTCCGCGGGCGGTGGGACGTCGTCGGCACCTCCGCCACGGCGCTGAGCACCGCGGGTGTCGCGGAGTCGGAGAAGGTCGTGGACGCCACGGAGGAGGCGCACGCGACCACCGTCGAGTACGTCAACCAGGTGGTGGCGACATCGGCGGAGGAGCTCTCGGCGGTCACCAGCCGGTACGAGGACACCGCGATCCTGGACTTCATCCAGGACGTGCAGACCGACACCGTGGCCACCGCCCTGGAGGGCACGGACCGGGCCGACCTGCCGGTGCTCTCCATCGCGGCGCCGTTCAGCCGGGAGGCGGTGTTCCCGGCCGGGAACGTCACGATCCGCGACATCGCCGGGCTCTACATCTACGACAACACGCTCGAGGCCGTGGAGCTGACCGGTGCCCAGCTGAGGGACTACCTGGAGTTCTCCGCCGGGTACTTCACCCAGGTGCCGGCCACCGGGGACGTCGACCCCGGGTCGATCACCAACGCCGGCGGCCGGCCCGACTACAACTACGACATCCTGTCGGGCGTCAGCTACGAGATCGACGTGGCGGAGCCGGCCGGCTCGCGGATCGTCGGGCTCTCCTACGAGGGGGCCCCGGTGGCCGACGGCGACCGGTTCGTCGTGGCCGTGAACAACTACCGCCGCAGCGGCGGGGGCAACTTCCCGCACATCTCCACCGCGCCGGTGGTCTACAACGAGCAACTGGAGATCCGCCAGCTGCTCATCGAGCGGGCCCAGGAGGTCGGTGTGATCGACCCGGCGGACTTCTTCGTCGAGAACTGGCAGCTGGTGCGCGACGGGGTGCCGCTGCTCCCGTGACGGGCTGAGACCGACCCGCCCGGACGGGCGTGAGGGGCCGGGAGCCCCCGGAGCCACCGCGCTCCGGGGGCTCCCGATCTGTCGGTGGCCTGTGGTGTGCTGACCGCCACATCGATCGCGAGGGGTGACTCCTGTGACCAGTGCCGTCATCGGCCCGGCGGAACAGCTCGACCCGCGGCTGCTCGAGCACCGCCGCGAGCTCACCGGCTACTGCTACCGCATGCTCGGCTCGGTGTTCGACGCCGAGGACGCGGTGCAGGAGACCCTCGTCCGCGCCTGGCGCGGGCTGTCGGACTTCGAGGGTCGGTCGGCGCTGCGGTCGTGGCTCTACCGCATCGCCACGAACGTCTGCCTCGACCAGCTCGCCGGCCGGCAGCGCCGCGCCCTGCCGATGGACCTCGCCGGCTCCCCGTACCCGCCGGTCCCTGCGTCGCTGAGCGGGCGCAGGCCGGCGACGGCGTGGATCGAACCGGTCCTCGACCGCCAGGTCCTGCCCGAGGACGGCGACCCGGCCGACCAGGCGGTGGCCAAGGAGTCGGTGCGGCTGGCGTTCGTCGCCGCCCTCCAGCACCTCCCGCCGAAGCAGCGGGCGGTGCTCATCCTGCGAGAGGTGCTGCGCTGGAAGGCCGACGAGGTCGCCGAGCTGCTCGACACCACCGTCGCCTCGGTCAACAGCGCCCTGCAGCGCGCCCGGGCCACGCTCGCCGACGCGGGCGGCCGTCCGGCGCCGCGCACCCTCGACGACGACGCCCGCGCCCTGCTGGCCCGCTACCTGGACGCCTTCGAGCGGTACGACATCGACGCGTTCGTGCAGCTGCTGCACGAGGACGCCACGCAGCACATGCCGCCGTTCGAGATGTGGCTGCGCGGGCGTGAGGACATCGGCGCCTGGATGGTGACCGAGCCGGCCAGCGCCTGCCGGGGGTCCCGGCTGATCGAGACCTCGGCCAACGGGACGCCGGCCTTCGCCCAGTACCGGCCGGCCGAGGGGGGTGGTCACGTGCCGTGGGGGCTGCACGTGCTGGAGATCGAGGACGGCCGGATCGCCCACATCTCCAGCTTCCTGAACCTCGATTGCGAGCTGTTCGCCGCCCTGGGGCTGCCGACGGAGCTGTGAGGCCACGGCTCCGCGGCGCACCGGGACGGGCCCGGTCCGCCCCGGCTTGACCGGGTCGGCGCCTCGCGCCGGCCTGTGCGGATGGCGGCACGGGTGATGCCCGTGCACGGGCGGTGGGCGTGGGACGCGCGCGGCGAGGGCCGGGGGGTCCGGGTGTCGAGGCACGTCGAGGCGGGGCTGCTCAACCTCGGCCTCTGGCGCGGGGAGACGTGCGTCGGCACGGCGCGGCCGGTGCCCGAGGACGTCCCGCACCTGGTCACCGCGCTGACCGACGGGCTCGGCGCGCTGGCCGCCCGCCCGCGGGTGCTCGGCCCGGACGCGGCCCGGGTGGCGGAGCTGGAGGGCCGGCCGGCGCGGCTGGAGCAGCGGCGCGCACCGCTGTGGCGGCGGGCGGCCGACGCCGCCGGCGGCTGGGCGGTCCGGAAGGCGGCGCGCCGGCCGCGGTAGAGATCGCTGGTCCGGACGCGGGCCCGGGGCCCGGGCCGCTCACCCCGCAGCTGCCCGGCCCGAGGCCCGCGATCCCTCCGCTGCTGGATCACGCGCGGCCGCCGGTCGTGCGGGCGTTCCCGCGGGAACGTCGTCGGTCCCGCCTCGGCCGGTCCGCTGCCTCCCACGTGCCGCGCTCCGCGGCGCGACCCTGCTGTCGGGGGTCCTCGGCCACCGGCCGACCTCGGCGGGCCCGGTCACGACGAGGTGGAGCGGCCCCCGGGAGCCGGGGCGTCCTCCCGCGGCAGCACGGCAGGGCCGGCGACCGGGCACTGCGGGTACTCCTCGATGTGGACCCGCCCGGGGCCGGACGGCTGCACCGGCGTCTCCGCAGCGGCGTCCCCGAGCGGGCGGCGCACGTAGAGGAGCGCCAGCAGCGCCCCGGCGACGAGGAGCCCGGCGAGGATCAGCATGGCCGCGCGGAAACCGTCGGCGAACGCCTCGGGATCGGTGTAGTCGGTGCCACCGATCCCCGCGGCGACCGGGACGACCGCGACCGCGAGCAGCCCGGCCGCCCGGGCGACGGCGTTGTTGACCCCCGAGGCGACACCGGCGTAGCGGTCGGGCGCGGAATCCAGCACGGTGGCCGTGAGCGGGGCGACCAGCAGCGTGAGCCCGGCGCCGAAGAGCAGCGCCCCGGGCAGCACGTCGAGCAGGTAGGAGGCGTCCGGGCCGATCCGCAGCATGAGCAGCACGCCACCGGCGGCGACCAGCGGCCCGGCGGTGAGCAGCGGGCGCGGCCCGATCCGCTGGGCCAGCGCCCCCACGCGCGCCGAGAACAGCAGCATCAGCACGGTGACCGGCAGCAGCGCCGTGCCGGCGAGCAGCGGGCTGAAGCCGGGGACCACCTGCAGGTGCAGGACGAGCAGCACGAACAGCGCGCCGAGCGCGGCGTAGACGAAGAGGGTGACGGCGTTCGCGGCGGTGAACTGCCGCTCCGCGAACAGCGACGGCGGCACCAGGGGGTGCCGCGACCGGCGCTCGACCGCCACGAACGCCGCCAGGCCCACGATCCCCGCCGCGCCCCACAGCCAGGTCGCCGCAGCCACGCCGCCCTCGCCGGCGGCGGTGAGCGCGTAGGTCAGCGCGCCGAGCCCCAGGGCGACCAGCGCCGTCCCGGCCCAGTCCAGCCGCGGCGCAGCGGCCGGGTCGCGCGACTCGGGCACGTGGCGGACGGCGACGAGGACGACCAGGGCCGCCAGCGGCAGGTTGATCAGGAAGACCGCCCGCCAGCTCCACTCCACCAGCCAGCCACCGACGAACGGCCCGACGGCGGCCGCGACCCCGGAGAGCCCGGACCAGGCACCGACCGCCGCGGCACGGTCGGGGCCGGAGAAGGACGCCGAGATGATCGCGAGGCTGCCGGGGGTCAGCAGCGCCCCGCCGATGCCCTGCAGCGCGCGGGCGGCCACCAGCGTCTCGATGTTCGGGGCCAGCCCGCACAGCAGCGACGCCAGGGCGAACCAGCAGACCCCGACGACGAAGATCCGCCGCCGCCCGTAGCGGTCGCTGAGCGAGCCACCCAGCAGGATGAGCGCGGCGAGCGTGAGCGTGTAGGCGTTGACCGTCCACTGCAGTCCCGCGAAGTCGGCGCCGAGGTCGGACCCGATCCGCTCCAGGGCGACGTTGACGACCGTGGCGTCCAGCATCGCGACGCCCGAGCCGAGCACCGTCGCGAGCAGCACCCAGCGCCCCCGGGCGGTGCCCATCCGCAGGCCCGCCCCGACCGGAGGTGGTGCGGTCATGTGCGTCATCCTCCTCGGACGGCTGCCGCCAGCATCGGTGCGGCGCCCGCTGCTGTGCAACGCCCGCGGCGACCCGGGATTCCGCGGGTGCCCGGCGGGCTCGGGAACCGCCGTCGTCGGCGGGCGACATGTCGCCATGTCGCCCTCGGCAGACGTCGTCATCGGGGCCGGCGAGGTGTGGTGCCGATCGGCGGGTTCCTGGTGGCCGGCGTCCTGATCGGCCCCGCCCAGCTCGGCGTCGTCGACAGCAGCGGGGCGGTGCAGGCCACCGCCGACATCGGCGTCATCCTGCTGCTGTTCACCATCGGGATCGAGTTCTCGCTGGAGCGGCTGGCGCGGGTGTGGACGTGGATCGCCGTCGCCGGTGGCCTGCAGCTGGTGCTCGCGAGCGGCACCGGCCTCGGCCTGACCCTCGCCCTGGGCGGGCAGTGGCGCGACGGCCTGTTCACCGGCTTCCGGCCGGGCAGCAGTGATGTGCCTTCGTCCCACTCGAACGTATAGCGCGCCCCGGGGCTTGCGGCAAGACCCCGGGGGGCTCGGACACTCGTCCGCCGGGGCCGGCTGACCGTGCGCGGACGGGCGCGGCGGCCGCCCCGGATCGGAGCCGCTGCCGTGACCGTGCACACCCGTGCCTTCGACCTCCCCGACCGCCTCGCCGCCAAGGCCGATCCCGCGCTGATCGCAGCCGACGAGCGGCACTTCACCCGGATCGCCGTGAGCCTCGACCGGTCGATCACCGAGCTCACCGAACGGCTGGCCGCCGAGCGAGCCGCCCGCGGCGGCACCGGCCGGGCGGCGCTGGACCGCGACCTGGAGGTGCACCGGCTGGCCACCCGGCTGCGCACCCTGCGGCGGTTCGGCCTGGACCTCTGCCTGGGCCGGGTCGTCCCGGCCGACGGCGGCGAGCCCGTCTACGTGGGGCGGCTCGGGCTCACCGACGGCGCCGGCCGCCGGCTGCTCGTCGACTGGCGGTCCCCGGCGGCGGAGCCGTTCTTCGCTGCCACCCATGCCGCACCGATGGGGCTGGCCAGCCGTCGCCGCTACCGCTGGACCCGCGGCCGGATCACCGACTACTGGGACGAGGTCTTCACCGCCGACGGCCTGGAGGGGCACGCCGCCCTCGACGACCAGTCGGCCTTCCTGGCGAGCCTCGGCGGGAGCCGGTCGGCCCGGATGCAGGACGTGCTCGGCACCATCCAGGCCGACCAGGACGCGATCATCCGAGCCGGCTCCCGCGGCGCCCTCGTCGTCGACGGCGGCCCGGGCACGGGCAAGACCGTCGTCGCCCTGCACCGCGCGGCCTACCTCCTCCACTCCGACCCGCGCCTGGGGCACCGCGGGGGCGGGGTGCTGTTCGTGGGCCCGCACGAGCCCTACCTAGCCTACGTCGCCGACGTCCTGCCCGGCCTGGGTGAGGAGGGGGTGCGCACCTGCACGCTGCGCGACCTGGTGCCCGAGGGGGCCGGCGCCCTCGACGAGGCCGACCCGGAGGTGGCGCGGCTGAAGTCGTCGGTGGGGATGGTGGCGGCGATCGAGGCGGCCGTCCGGTTCTACGAGGAGCCGCCGGCCCGCGGGACGACGGTCACGACGCCGTGGGACGACGTCCGGCTGACCGTCGAGAACTGGGCCGAGGCCTTCGAGGCGGTGGAGCCCGGCACCCCGCACAACGAGGCGCGCGAGCAGGTGCGGGAGTCGCTGGTGGACGTCGTGGTCGACGCGCACGACGACGTCGACCCGGACCTGGTCCGCGCCGCGGTGCGCCAGGACCGGCAGCTGCGGGCCGCGCTCGACCGGGCCTGGCCGCTGCTGGACGCGGCCGACGTCGTCGGGGACCTCTGGTCGGTGCCGGCCTACCTGCGGCGGTGCGCACCGGAGCTCGCGCCCGGCGAGGTGCGGCGGCTCCAGCGGAGCGACCCCCGGGCGTGGACGACGGCCGACCTGCCGCTGCTGGACGCGGCCCGGATGCGGCTCGGCGACGCCGGCGCGGTGCGGCGGCGGCAGCGCGAGGCCGCCGTCGTGGCCCGGGAGCGCGAGCGCATGTCGGCGGTGATCGACGAGCTGATCGCGGCCGACGACTCCGAGCTGCTGCTGATGACCAGCCTGCGCCACGGCGACCTCCGCGACGCCCTGGTCGACCAGGATGCCGTGCCCGCGGTGGAGGCCGACCCGCTGGCCGGGGCGTTCGCGCACGTCGTCGTCGACGAGGCGCAGGAGCTCACCGACGCCGAGTGGCAGGTGCTGCTGCGTCGCTGCCCGTCGCGGAGCTTCACCGTCGTCGGCGACCGGGCGCAGGCTCGGCGCGGTTTCCCCGAGCCGTGGGCGGAGCGGCTGCGCCGGATCGGGCTCACCGAGGTGCGGCAGATGTCGCTGACCGTCAACTACCGCACGCCGGCGGAGGTCATGGCCGAGGCCGAGCCGGTGATCCGCGCGGTGCTGCCGGACGCCAACGTGCCGACGTCGGTCCGCAGCACGGGGGTGCCGGTGGGGTACGGCTCCGTCGCGGAACTGGACGCGGTCGTGGACGGCTGGCTGGCGGAACACGGCGGGGGGACCGCCTGCGTCATCGGGGCGCCCGCGTTCCCGGAGCGGCCCCGGGTGCGGTCGCTGACCCCGGCGCTCGCGAAGGGGCTGGAGTTCGACCTCGTCGTCCTCGTCGACCCCGACGCGTTCGGGCCGGGCGTCGGGGGAGCGGTGGACCGCTACGTCGCGATGACCCGGGCGACGCAGCGGCTCGTCGTCCTCACGAGCCGGTGAGGGTCGAGCCGCGCCGGCCGCCGTCCAGCCGCGTGCGCACCCGGCTCGACGTCGCCCGGCGCGGGTCAGCCCTCGGTGGCCGCCGCCGGGGGCGGGGCAGCGGCCCGCCGCCGCGACCGGCGGAGCGGCACCAGCACCGCGGCGGCGACCAGCGCGGTGAGCGCCAGCCACGGCAGGACGACGCCGATCACCACGACCGTCCCGCCCGCGACGGCGACCAGGGACCGCCAGCCGGTGGCCAGCCCGTCCAGGAAGCCGTTTGGCCCGCCGGGGGGTGCGACGCCGAAGGGCTGCAGGTGCACCCGGAGCGTCGAGAGCTCCACCTGGTCGGCCAGCGCGGCCCGCCTCGACTGCAGCGACTCGAGGTCCTGCTGGCGCTGGGAGAGCGCCTGCTCGGCCTCGAGCAGGGCCTCGGTGGTGGCGGCGTCCGCCAGCAGGGCGAGCAGCCGCGCCACCGAGGCCTGCAGCGCGGAGATGCGCGCGTCGAGGTCGACGACGGTGGCGGTCACGTCGGAGCGGGACACGGACACGTCCTCGACGTCGCCGAGCTCGGCCAGGTCGGCGAGGACGCCGGTCAGCGCATCGGCGGGCACCCGCACGACGAGGTCGGCGACCGCACCCTCGACGCCGTCCGGGCCGGAGGTGGACTGCACGGTGCGCTCGTCGACGCGCCCCCCGGCGGACTCCACGAGCTCGCTGACCTGCTGGGCGCCGTCGGCCGGGTCGGCGACCGACACCGAGGTGTGGGCGGTGGCGACCACCTGCCGGTCGGCGGGGGCCTCGCCGCTGCCGGGGAGAGCGG